>OMQZ01000018.1 GCA_900313355.1 uncultured Rhodospirillaceae bacterium | reverse complement strand
GACAAAGTTGTTCCTCGCTCGCCGATTTGCGTATCAAGCCCGTCTTCAAGACTTTCTACAAAATCTTCCAAATACACAAGCTCCAAAACATGGCGAATATCTTCTTCGCTCGCCGTTGGTTTGCCCGAAAGAATATTTTCTCTGATTGTGCCCGAGAACAAAAAATTGTCTTGAAATACAACAGCCATATTGTCACGCAACGACTTTAAGGTGTAGTCTTTGATGTTTGTTCCGTCGATTAAAATCTGCCCCGATGTTGCATCATAAAAACGTGGCAGCAAATTCACAAGCGTTGTTTTTCCGCCGCCCGAATTGCCGACGATTGCCACATTTGAACCCGCTTTAACGCAGACATTCACATTTCTTAAAACAGGTACGCCTTCCTTATATTCAAAATTAACATTTTTAAATTCGATTTCTTTTTTTACACCCTTTAATGTGATTGCGTTTTCCTTGTCCTTAATTTTCGGTTCAATATTTAAAATCTCGACCAAACGCTCAATGGCTAAAAACGAAACCTGAACGTTGTTAAAGCTCTTGCCGATGCTTTTGACCGGTGTGTAGAGCAGAATAAGCGCCGTGATGAATGAAACAAAATTGCCCGGCGTGATTTGGTCGTTGACAATCAGCGAGCTTCCATACCAAATCACCGCACCGATACCTGCCGACACCACAACGTGCATTAAAGGCGTCATCCAACCGGTTTTTTGAACCATTTTGATACCGAGCTTAAACATTGTTTTTAATGCATCATCAAATTTTTGATACATATAACCTTGCAGATTATATCCGGCTATTGTTTTATTGCCGCTGTAGGCTTCGTTATAGTTGCTGTATATTTTAGAGCTTTCCTGAACGCTTTTCTGAATTGTTTTTTTAATGCGTCTTTTAACGGTTGAAAGCGGCAGAAGAGCCAAAAACATAACGCTGACGGCAATAATTGCAAGTTGCCATGAGTTATAAATCAACACGCAAACAAGCGAAAATGACGAGAAAAACTTTGAAACAAATGTTCTTAAGTTGTCAAGCAATCCGCTGCATGCCGTGTCGCAATCTGCCGAAAAACGCTGCAAAATCACACCCGATGCCTGCATATCAAAAAATGACGTTTCCATGTTCATCAGCTTTTTAAACAAGTGGCGTTTCAAGTCTTGATTTATTTTCATTCCGACCCACGTGTTTAAATACGTTGCAATATAGTTCAAACAACCTTGAAGCGATGTAAACGCAATAATCAAAAACGGAATATATACCGGCGAATTTTCTGATTTTTCAACCAACACCACATCCATATACGGTTTTAATGAAAGCGCGATAACCGAATCGAGCGCCCCGATCGGAACACTGACTAAAACGGCCAAAATTGCCCGAAACAAATACGGCTTAATAAATGGCCACATCATTTCGTAGTGTTCATGAAATTTTAATTTTAATTCCACCGGTTCTTTTTTTGACATTTAAAATCCTTCAGATAACATGCAACACTTTAAGCACATAGTAAACAACAACAACCTGAAAGGCAAGCACAAAGAGAAAAGAAAGTTGAAAGCTTTTCTTTTTTGTTTTGTGGTGAAACAGTTTTTGCGCAAAAAAAGCCCCCGGCGAACCACCTAAAAGTTCGAGCAGATGTAATTGCATTTCAGGAACGCGCCATGAGCCTTTTCGCGCCGCATTTTTATCAACCCCGTATGCCACAATCGTCATTAAGTTAATCAGCACAAAATGACAGGGTAAAAACATTAAAAGACTCGGCTTTGAAAAAGCTCTGAAATGATATCCGTTCATTTCCAAAACATAAGCCGCACCCATCATTAATGCAAAATATATCATAAAAAACGCATTTTTTTGAAGTGGGCGCACCACAAACATCACAGCAATTAAAATGACGGCAAAAGTTAATAACATCTATTTCATAGTCCTTTTCGATATGATGTGTCTTTTTTAGCTTCTGAACCTTTTAAAATCAAATCAAAAGTTGCAACAGTTTGTAATTTTTCTTAATGCTTTCAAATCCGCTCAAAAACCCCGTCTTCAATCGGTGGCAAAAAATAATTTCTAACCCCCGGCAAAAACGAGATGTTATCAACACGTGACAAAAGCGGACCTTTGCGGCAGGCCAAAACCATTTGCTCGATTTTTTCCTCCTCGCCTCTCATTAAAATTTCGACCGTGCCGTCGTCAACATTTCTGACCCAGCCTGAAATCGAGCCGATGGATTTTGCCGTTTTCTCAGCCCAGCGCCTAAATCCGATGCCTTGAACGCGCCCCGAAATTTTAAGATATACTTCACGCATTATTCTTTGTTCTTCTTCGAATTTCCCGTCAGCATATTAAACATCCCTTTGGCTGCGTCCCCTAACATATCAGTGCCGCCTTCAACCACATTTCCGGCTGTTCCCGTAATTAAATTGATGCCGCCTTCAACCAAATCCGATGTTCCCTGATAAACATTTTGCGCACCGGCTTTAACCCCTGTCGGCGCTTCAAACATATCCTTATAAACCGTGTTTTTTAAGGCTGTGTAGCATGGCGCCTGATCAGCATCAAGCAAAAGCTGTGAACCGATGAATGCCGGTCCCGTCATTGCAACCCCCACCACATTTTTCACAACAGATGCCGTGTCTATTGCAATGCTCGGCTTTGAAACCGTGCCGCTGATTTTCACAAGCGAAGAAATCGCCTGTGCGATGTTTGTGTCCGTCAAATTGCCGTTAAACGGTTTGATTGAAATATTTATTTTATCGTTTTTCAAGTTCACATCACCGTCTCCGACAACCATCATTTTTTTCGAATCGAACACAATTCCCTTCGGTAATTTTGCTTTGCCGTCTTTAAAATCGGCTCTTAAAACAGCACATTTTAATGACATTTTCGGATCTTTTGCCTCAATGCTCAATGCCGATAAAAGTTGCGAAATAAATCCGCCTTTCAAATATTTTAAGGCACCCGCCTG
>OMQZ01000067.1 GCA_900313355.1 uncultured Rhodospirillaceae bacterium | reverse complement strand
CTTTTCTTTATATCCATCCTTTCCGATAATTTTTTGGCTCGTTGCCTGAGCAAATCATTTGTATTCAAATTTGGACTTCCAAGACATTCATCGTAAGCATCTCTCATAAAAACGCCAATAGCTTTCCCGCTAAACCCGTACTCCTTAAGTTCGTTACCATTTATATTAAGATCGCTTGGCCGAATGGCGGTGCCATCATGTATATACCCAAGAGCCTGCTCAATAAAAGCAGTATGAGGCTGCAAAATACGATCATAATAATCTGGATTAGACGCTTTTGCATCGGCTTTTTTAATCTCATACAACTCATTCAGAAAACTTTCTCCATATTTTGCTGCAAAGCGTCTTACTTTCTTTGGTTTAGACATCGTTAACCCATGGTTTGCGACAAGAGAAACGATTTCCATTCTATCTTTTGTGGAAAAACGGAAACGCTTAAGCACTTGATCCGCAATCTCTTTCGATCTTGCTTCATGAGAATAAAAAGTGTCGCGTCCGTTTTTCTTTTGTTTCATATCTGGCTTGCCTGTATCATGCAGAAGCATCGCCCAGCGCAAGACCTCATTTTTTGGACAAGCCTCTACACCGATCAAGGAATGCATTCCTACATTCGTAAAATGATACGGTGTATTTTGCTCGCATTCCATCATACGGTCAAACTCCGGAAACACCTTCCCAGTAATTCCCGTTTCATAAGCGCTGACAAAGCCAACCTTCGGATGATCTGAAACAAGAATTTTAGTAAACTCATCACGAATGCGTTCCATAGAAACACTGCTGAGTTTGTCTGTATTTCGAGATATTGCCTGCTTCGTATTCTCCTCTAAAGAAAAACCAAGTTTGGATTCAAACCTGACAGCCCGAATCATACGAAGAGCATCCTCGGAAAACCGGTCATCTGGACTTCCTACACAGCGAATCGTCCCGTTTTGAATATCCTCCATTCCGCCAAACGGATCTACGATATTTCCACGTGCATCCATCGCCATCGCATTGATCGTAAAATCCCTACGGGAAAGATCTTCTTCGATACTGCCGACAAACACGACTTCATCGGGATGTCTTCCGTCCGAATAATCTCCATCGCTGCGATACATTGTGATTTCATAACCTTCGCCGCCATCCATCACCGTAACAGTCCCGTGCTTAATACCCGTATCAATGACTTTTGAAAAAAGTTCTTTCACCTGCTCGGGCCTGGCGTTTGTCGCAATATCCCAATCATGAGGATTTTTTTCCATTAGAAAATCCCGAACAGCACCGCCTACCACATAACCTTCATATCCATACCTCTCTAACGTATACAAAAGTTTTTTTACACTGCTCGGGATATTCATAAAACACTTCTCTCCTATACTGCTATATCAGAAAGGACTACAGTTCAAGATCTCCAAAATCATTATCAAACTCTGCATTCTCCTCAGGAGCAGCCGCTTCTACATCCGCAGAAGGAGTCTGTACCTGTTTGGAAAAAGCAGCCGCGGCATCAGCAGCGTTTTTCGTAGCCCTTTCATGCTTCTTGAGATCAGGCGGAATAGTAGGCTTGGACATATACAAACCTTTACCATCCGCATCTCTTTCCAGAACAACAGAAAAACTCGTATACATATTCCTTGCGTTAGGAACAACCTTACCAGGATACTTTTCTGCCGCTTTTTCACGTCTTTTCTGCCAATCCGCATTAGGAAGACGATAAGGACGAACCGCTGCATTAAATGCTAAACAAGAAACATTTCCAGCAAGAAGCTCTTCAACACTGGATGCGTTTCCATTTTCATCGATCGCATATTCAGAAATCAAATCCAACTTATCATTGGATTCACCTTCCGGATAAGAAAACTGAATTTCATGCTGATATCTCACATCCAACTTATTTTTATTATGCACAATAATCGCATCATTACGGAGCTCCGGTCTCGCGGATATTTGCCCCATAAATTTACTGGATGTAGCATCATTGGCTTTTAAGATCGTCAGATACACATCGTTTATTTTCTTCCCGTCCAGTTTTCTAATATGAGATGTTTGTCTGGCTTTTGTGACCAAAAGTCTGACACCAGCCTGCTCAGGATCTCCCTCACGACCTGTGACTGTCTCAACTGTTTTTATCTTACCGGATGCAGTGCGCATTGGATTGCCAGCTGCATTCAGTTTCGGAGAAGATTCGATATGATAACCTACCTTTTTTGAAAAACCTGCCATAATTATTACCTCCAATTTATATCTTTCATTATTTCACTTAACCATTACTATCTTATATTTTAGAAACAACCGTACTATCGCTTCAGATCAAACATCAAACGCCGTTACTGCCCAGTTCAAATTCATCGGCGAGATCATACATATCCTCATCCATATATAACGCTTTTTCCTCTGCCAAAGCATCCAGCGCTTCCTGCTTACGTTCCAGATCGAATTTCTTAACAACATCCACAGGTTCTTTATCACCCATTTGCATCGGTAAAAGATGCTCCAAAATATCATCTCTCAAATCCATATCGCGAACACGGTCCAAAAAACCACCTGGCATAGACGATACCAAAAACAAATCCCATCTATCTGTAACAATTGTATAATGGTCTTGATTATACATAATAAAGTTCGCAATATTCTCCGGCGTACCTTCAAATGGTTGTTTCCCATCGTGATATCCATTGGTATAAACATAACCAAGAGCTACATTTTTAGCCATGATCACACCTCCAAATGAAACAAACAAAACTATCATCTTACGTATAATATAATATATAATAAAAATAAAGATGTCAAGCGACAAACAACAGAAAAAGCAAAAAATCACCAAAATCACAAACTGCGTCAAATTCCGCACACTTTTTCAAACTTCAAAACAAATTTCATTATGAAAAAACGCCACTGTACGAAAACACAAAAAAAATCCAAAAAATTTGTGTATACGGCACATTTTTCGAAAAAAGTGCCCATTTTTTTTCAAAAGTGCCCATTTTTCGTTTTAAAAAAGGGGCAGAAAAACTGTTGAAATCTCAGGCAAAACACGGTTAGTCTCAACTTACTGCCCATTTTTGATTTTAAAAAATGGGCGCCAAAAAACGTTGAAATTTCAATGGTTTCAGCGATTTTTAAGCAAAAGTGCCCATTTTTTTTCAAAAAAAATTCTTTATAGTAATTTTTATTTTTAATCTATTTTTTACTTTTATTTTAACTTATATTTTTTATTTGACGCTGACGCAGATCATACGCTATTCCCCCTTCTCCCCAGACAGAGAGGAAAAGAAGAATGATTCCTTCCCCAAAACGACTATATTGAATACTTTTTTTATATATTAGTTTTAACTAAATTTAATTAAAAAAGGGGCAAAAAGAGAAAAACTGTTGAAATATCAATAGTTTTTACGCCCATTTTCTGTTTTCAAAAATGGGCGCGAACTCAGATAAAAATTAAAAACTGTTGAAATATCAATACATTCTTATGCCCATTTTTCATTTTCAAAAATGGGCGTTTTCTCACAAAAATGGGCGGAATTCGGACATTGAATGTCTGGTGCCCACTTTTTTATCAAAAAAATGGGCGCCGATAATCGTTGAAATTTCAACGTTTCTAAGACTTCTGCCCATTTTTAGACCAAAAAACACAAAAACTATTCAAAAAAATTCATTTTTTATTTATTTCAAACTTCGTTTTTAACTATCAAACGCGCCGCAATCAAAAAATATAGGCACACGCGCCGAACAGGGGTTGCTTACATGATTTTCGATCTCTAAATACAAGCAACCCCGGATCCACATTCCTGTCACAACATCTTACCACATCCCGTATCAAGACAAGCTTGTACGAAGGAAACACCCACAAATGCTCCATAAATCATTTCTCTTCCTTATTATTATGTCGCAAATAATACTCTCACCTAAGAAACGTTAAGCGCATACATTTCATAAAAAAATTTATTTCAAAATTTATTAAAAAGACCATTGCGCAATCACTTGGTACGTGTTATACTCTATACAGACACCGAAAAAAGTGTTCGAAAAAAATAACGTAAAAAATGTTGAAACAAACTGTTATTGTAAAGAAAAGGAGAAACAAATGACTCTAAAAGAAGCACGTGAAAAGGCTGGAATCAAAAGGGAAGAAGCCGCTGTAAGGCTTGAGGTTTCAGTCTCAACAATCTACGCATGGGAAACAGGCAGAAGACGCCCAAAAAGAGCTTTTATCAAAGAAATGTCAAAAATGTATGGAATAAAAGCAACCGATATTGATCTGTTCACAAACCACATGTAAAGGAGAGACCCCATGGCAACAAAAGATATGGATATGGTGCGTCATGAAGCCGTAAGGACATATCTTACAGGGATCCCTAAAGCAGATGATTACAATACAGATCTCATACGTTCAGAAGTCATTGCGAAAATCAACAAAGCAATCATCGACTCCAATGTATCGGATAATCACCCAAAATGGCCAACAATCAAGTCTCTGAGTATATCAGAAATAGACATCATTATCAGAACACTCTACTCCGTCAAGGCGATTTCAATGGCAGATGACATATCAATGGACGAAAGCCTCCAAGTAGGTGTTTACCAACCCACTGGACCAGACGCAGGACTGTACTGTATTGATGAAACCAAAATACACAACCTGATATACAAATTTGGACCAAACCTCACCAGTGCTCAAGTAAAGGACGTAATGAAGCTCTTACTGGTACATGCTCCAAAAGCGATGCGCGGAAAAGACAAAGAACTTGTTCCTGTCAAAAACGGCATCTGGAATATGAAGACCAAAAGCCTCATTCCATTCTCAGATGAATTTATCTACATGTCAAAAATACCAGTAGATATCAATCCTAACGCAAAGAGTCCACAAATCAAAGAACCGGACGGTAATGTTTGGACCGTGGATGACTGGATCAAAGAACTTTCCGCAGATGACCCTGAAATGGAAGATCTTTTCTGGAAAGTTATCGCGGCATCACTTCGCCCCTATCATTCATGGAACAAATCCATATGGCTTTGTTCTACGATCGGTAACAACGGAAAAGGTACCTTCCTGAAACTCATTCGGAACATCTGGGGGCAAGGAAACTACGCTTCACTTACAGTAAGCCAATTTTCAGACAGGTTTGGACTTGAGTCACTGCTCAGAACATCGGTTGTACTGGCAGATGAAAACGACGTTGGAGAATACGTAGATAAAGCAGCAAACTACAAAGCCGCTGTTACAGGAGATCCTATCTATATAGATAGAAAGTACAAAAAATCTCTTTTCTTCGTATTTCAAGGCATGATCATCCAATGTATGAACGGTTATCCGCAAGTAAGAGATAAGACCAATTCTTTTTACAGACGACTTTTACTTATTCCGTTTGTAAAAACATTCGAAGGTGTCGAAAAGAAATACATCAAAGATGATTTCATCGGCAGAAAAGAAGTATTGGAATATGTACTGTGGAAATGTCTGAACATGGATTTCAAAGAACTTCCTGTTCCAAAAGCCTGTAAGGATGAAATGTTAGAATTCCATTTCGCCTCAGACCCGGTACTTCAGTTTTGGGATGAAATATCAGACGAAACCGTATGGGATTTCCTGCCGACCAAGTTCCTTTACGACTTGTTCGTAGCATGGGTAAAACGTAATAATCCTGTAGGTAAAACAATTGGCCGCAACACCTTCTTGTCAAGACTCGCAGAAATTATCAGAACGGATCCTGAATGGTACTTTAATCCTCAGGACAAACGTAAGATTACCATCGGTAATAAATGCGACTCACCGGAAATGCTCATCCTTGAATACGACCTTCCAGGTTGGATGAACAAAAATTACAAAGGATATAACGATGTTCAACGGCTTAAGATAACAATGCCGGATAGAGCATACGGAGCACTCAGACTTACAGAAGAAGAAGAAACGGAAGAAGATAGCGGCGACGCCTCATAAACGACAAATAATAACGCACGAAAAAAAGGACAAGTACTATGAAAAAGAACAAGCAAAAAACAAAAACCATATTTTCTGTTTTCGTAATTATCGCTGTAGTCGTCCTCTGGGTAATTTCCATCACAGGGACACCGAAAACAGAAAGCATCAAAGAAGCCATGAAATACGGGCTCGATATCAACGGCGGAGTTTATGTAGAACTGGAAGCAGATACAACAGGACTTTCAGAAAAACGCACAAACGAAGTCATGCAGCAAACCAAAGAAGTTATGGAAAAGCGTGTCAATGCGATGGGTGTATCCGAAGCCACCGTATCCATCGAAGGAAAAAATAGACTTCGTATCGAGATGCCTGGTGTCAAAGACGCAGAAGAAGCCATCGCTCAAATTGGACGAACAGCAAAGCTTCGTTTTACCACAGCCGATGGCAAGGAATATCTTACCGGTGAAGGTGTAAAAACAGCAGGCTCTGCTATGGACGAACAAAACGGCAGATATAAAATTACAATCACCTTCACCAAAGAAGGACAGCAGGCTTTTGCCGAAGCAACAGAAAAAGCCTATTCAGGAGCCGTTACAGATAGCCTCGGTGTAGATCCTACTGCTATCGTTATTTGGCTTGATGATGAAGTTCTTACTGCGCCGACGGTTCATGAAAAAATCGACTCCAACTCTTGTGAGATTACAAGAAACGGCGGCTTCACACAGGAAGAAGCTTCTACCACAGCAGCGCTGATCAGAGGTGGTGCTCTTCCTGTAGAACT
>OMQZ01000094.1 GCA_900313355.1 uncultured Rhodospirillaceae bacterium | reverse complement strand
TTTTGCAAGTTTTTAAATCAATCTATACACGGCAACATACGATAAAATTTAAATGAATAAGTCATTGAAAGCACCTTGACTTAAAGAATGGTTTCAATGATTATTTTGATATATGCCAATTTTTTTTAGGAGAAATGATAATGAAAATTTTAGTATTAAACGGCAGTCCGACCAAAAACGGCAACACGCTCGCCCTTGTTAACGCTTTTAAAGAAGGCGCAGAATCAAAGGGACACGAGGTGACTGTTTTGAATGTTGCTCATAAAAAAGTAAACGGATGTATGGCTTGTGAATATTGTCACGGTGCCGGAAACGGAAAATGTGTACAAAAAGATGATATGCAAGAAATTTATCCCTATTTGACGGATGCGGATATGATTACGTTTGCCTCACCGATTTATTACTTTACAATGTCGGCACAACTTGAGGCCGTTATTCATCGCTTTTATGCCATTAATCAGCCTCAAAAGGCAAAATATACTGCCTTATTGCTCTCTTCTTATTCACCCGGTGTTTATACGGCCGCCGTTGCGCAGTATAAGGATATGATCGGATATATGGGCATGACGGATAAAGGAATTGTAACGGCAGATAACTCCACAAACAAAACGCCTGCCAAATTAGAAGAGGCCAAAAAATTAGGCGCAAGTTTATAAAATAAGGAAAACGAATATGGACTTCACCCAACTGATCATTTTGATTTCGCTTTTGAGTTTTATTTTTGTCGGGCTTTTGGTTAAAAAAAGCAGCACGGCTTCATATAGTGATTTCACGATGAATAAAAAAGGACTTAATTGGTTCGTTATAGCTACGGGCATCAGCATGACTTTTGCCGGCGGAGCCGCTATTTTGACGACTGCTTCAATCGGCTATATGTTCAAGTGGTATGCTTTAATTGATCCTTTGGCCCTGATGTCTGGTCTTGTGATTGTTCTTTTCTTATATAACATCTATAAAAATGACAGCGGCACAACCATCTCTGATTTGTTATCGGCTCATGATAAAAAGCTCACCGTTTTGATCGGTGTTATTACCTCCTTTACCTTTCTTCTCGTTGTTGCCGCAAATTTTGTCGCTCTTTCAAAGCTTCTTGTACCTTACTTTCCCGACATCAATCCGTTGCTTATTAAATTTGTTGTTTCAACTTTGGTGTTTTCTTATGTGTTTTTTGGCGGGTTTAATTCCGTTACAAAAACAGATATTTTGCAATATATATTAATTTTTGCTTTGTTGGTTGTTCCCCTCTTTTTCTTTTTAATTGAAAATCACAATCAATTGACACCCTCATTTGTTTCTCACCAATTTGTGCCTATGCCGCTTGATTACATCGTTTTGTTTTCAATTCCCGTTTTGTTTACTCCCCTGTCTCAAGACGTTAATTTAAGAATTAAGTCTGCCAAAACCACAGCACATGGTAAAATCGGTTTAATGATGGGCGGAATCTTTTATTTCACCATTGCTTTGAGTGTTGCTTTTGTCGGCATCTATTTGGGAAATCACAATATCGAGCTCTCTGATCCGGAACAAGCCGTCCCCCTCTTTTTTAAGGAACATTTTCCCACAGTCGGCTTTTTTGCTATTATTGCCTCACTTTCAGCTATTATATCCACTTTAGACTCTTATATCTTAAATTCAATTATCTCTGTTTCAAACGACATTATCAAACCTCTTTCAAAAAGTGAAAATCAAGCTTCAAAAAATATTAAAATCGCCTCGTTTATTACTTATGTCGTCGCTATGCTGATTGCTTTATTCTTTAATAAAATTTTGGTTTTAACCCTCACATCTTTGCTGATATACATATCTGTTTTATCTCCGATTGCGTTGGCCAACCGATTCAACCTTTCCGAAAAAAAGATTTTTATCGGCTCGTTGATTAATATCAGCATTATTATCATTGCGGAAGTTCTTGCTCTTGCCTTATCACCAAAAGCTCTGATTTATCCTTTAATCGGTTGTTTTGTGATGCTCATTTTGAAAATGTTCGAATTTGTAACAGCGCGCAGATAAGCTTGTCCTCCTGAAAGGTGGTAAATATATATTTAATTTTTCCTCGACAAAAGAAATAATTTA
>OMQZ01000119.1 GCA_900313355.1 uncultured Rhodospirillaceae bacterium | reverse complement strand
AGTTTCTTCACAAAAGATTGTGCCATCATCAGCATACCAAATCGGCATTTGATGCCCCCACCAAAGCTGGCGCGAAATACACCACGGTTGAATGTTGCGCATCCATTCAAAATATGTTTTTTCATAATTTTTCGGCACAAATTGCATATCACCGTTTTCAACGGCTTTGATGGCATCAATGGCAAGCGTCGGCGCATCAACAAACCACTGATCCGTCATCAAAGGTTCAATAACGGCGCCCGTTCTGTCGCCATAAGGAATAACCATCGGGTGATCTTCAATCTTTTCCATCAAACCTAATTTTTCCAAGGCCTCAATGGTCTTTTGGCGTGCCTCAATTGTGCTCAAACCTTCAAAGGGGGTGTTTTCATTTAAGGTGGCATCTTTGTTTAAGATGTTAATCATCTCTAAATTGTGGCGCTTTCCGACCTCAAAGTCGTTAAAATCGTGCGCCGGTGTAATCTTGACGGCACCTGTCCCTTTTTCAGGGTCGGCATGGTCATCGGCAATGATCGGAATTTCACGATCCGTTAAAGGAAGCAGGCAGGTTTTGCCGATTAAATGTTTTAATTTTTCGTTGTCTTTAGAAACGGCGACGGCCGTATCACCGAACATCGTTTCAGGACGTGTGGTTGCAATGTGAATAAACTCACCGTCTTCGCCTTTAATCGGATATTTGTAATAATACATTTTGCCCACGGTTTCTTTTTGAACAACTTCCAAATCAGAAACGGCAGTCATCAATTTCGGATCCCAGTTGACGAGTTTTTTGGCTTTATAAATCAAACCGTCTTTATAGAGCGAAACAAAAATTTTCAAAACGGCACGCGACAAGCCTTCGTCCATTGTGAAACGTTCACGGCTCCAGTCACAAGAAGCCCCCAAACGTCTTAATTGTCTGCATATCGTGCCGCCTGATTTTTCGCGCCATTTCCAAACAGTTTCAATAAATTTTTCTCTGCCTAAATCATGTCGCGAGATGCCCTCTTTTGCAAGCTCACGTTCAACAACCATTTGAGTTGCAATACCGGCATGATCGGTCCCCGGTTGCCACAAAACTTTTTTGCCGAGCATTCTGTTGTAACGCACTAAAATATCTTGAAGCGTGTCGTCCAGAGCATGTCCCATATGCAAAACACCGGTCACGTTCGGCGGCGGAATCACAATCGAAAAAGCATCTTTGTTTGAACGCATATCAGGCTTAAAATCGCCGGATTGTTCCCAGTCTTGATAAATACGCTGTTCCGCATCACTCGGATTATAATTTTTCTCTAACATAACATTTCCTATTTTTTTATTGATGGTTAAAAACAAAATTTCCAATGAGGTGGGTTAAGGCTGATAAGCTTTATAAATCCGCCTTTTCCTGCACTCGGACATTTTGTTTTTTAGCCTCGTCTTCTTCATAAGCAAAAATGGCGGCATAGTCTGCCAAAATTTCATCGGCAACTTTGTTAAAGTCAAGCTGCAATGATGACTTGTGAATCATCTCTTTTGTCAGCTCAAAAATTTCTTCTTTCGAAGCGGCCTCTTGCTTTTCAAGCAAAATACTTCGGATTGAAGCTAAAATTTCTTCGGTTGATATATCTTCTTCTTGAGCCATTTTTTTCCTTATTTGTTTTTATCTGCTGAAAGTGAAAGCCATTTATTGCGTGTGTCTTTAGAATGTTTTTGAGCATCATAAAATTCAACGTTAAGACCTAAATCTTTTGCCGTTAATTTACCCATCGAAAGCAAAAGGGCCATGCCCGAAACGTAATAATCTCTGCGTGCGCGAACCTCTTCAACATTTGAGTTAAGCAAAGATTGATAAGCGTCTAAAACATCTAAAACGGTTCTGTTGCCCAAAGCTTCTTCTTGTTGAACCCCATCAAGAGCAATAGCATAAGCCCTGATCTGATCTTTAACGGATTTGAGGCGGGATTCGTTTGCAATCATGTATTCATAACTTGACGTAACGGTTGAAATCATGTCGCGTTCTGCGGCCATCACATTTTCTGCCGCTTGCCATTTTCTGTATTTGCTTTGGCGGATTCTGGCTCTTGTTTCGCCCGAATTATAAAGCGGTATGTTCATATTAACGCCCCATTCAAAACTGTTTGTTTCAGGGTCTTTTGTTTGTTTTGATTCTGCTTTTGATCTGGCAGCCGTCGCATCAAAAGAAACCTGAGGCAAAAGGGCGCCGTTATTTGCGGCAACCGTGTATGTTTGAGCATCAAGATTGCTTTTGGCAGCTTTTAAGTTGTAGTTGTTGTCATAAGCATATTTTAATGCCTCATCCTGATTCTTTGGAAAGAAATCCGAAAGATTCGTCGGCTCTTGCAAACCGTCGGGAGAAGTACCTACAATTTGAACATAAACAGCCTTTGATGCCGCTAAATTTCCTTCGGCGGCAATACGGTCTGAAATAGCGGCGCTGTGGCGTGCTTCTGCTTGAGAAACGTCTGTGCGCGTTACTTCGCCGACGTTGAAACGCTCACGTGTTTCATCCAAACGTTTTTTTAAGAGCTTTTCGTTGTTTTTTTGTAAATTAACGATTGATTCGTCACGCAAAACGTCTAAATAAGCGGTCGAAGCGGCAAGCAAAATTTCTTGCTCAACGTTTGCTAAATTGCTCTGTTCGGCTTCAACGGATTTGTCGGCGGCACGAACGGAATTAAATGTTGAAAAGCCGTTGAAAATAGGTTGGCTTAAAACGGCCGCAACTGATTTTCGATAACCGTCATTAACGGGAACGACGTCATTATGTGCATGCGTGTCTGTGTAATTTCCGTTCAAATAAATGCTCGGTCTGTAGCCTGATTTTGCAATGGCGACATTTTCATCGACCGAACGCAAATAAGCGCGTTGACCTTGTAAAGTCGGGTTGTGTTGATAAGCATCAGCCATGGCATCAAAAATAGAAGCCGCGCGTGCATCAAAAGACATTAAAAGAATTGCCGATAAGGCAATAATAGATTTTTTCATTAAGGTTCACCTTGTCCAAATTTTTTTATTCTTCGCAACATACTAACCATTTTATAGAATTATGCAAGTTTTTTTTCTTGATTTTTATATTCTTTTAACTATACTCAAAAGTGCATCGGAACGGTGCAGGCCTCGCAAAGGCTTTTATACTACTCGGCAGTCGGATATCTGCCGTAAAAAATATCCCCGGCACATGGTCGGGGAGCTTTCTGTCGTAAGGCAGAAAGGATCATT
>OMQZ01000036.1 GCA_900313355.1 uncultured Rhodospirillaceae bacterium | reverse complement strand
TTTTAAACAACATGACGGCGGAAGATTTAGAGCCGAGAAACGGTGATTGGGCAAAAAGCAAGCGAGAATTTTTGAAAAAATATAAGTTTACAATCGCTTTTGAAAATTCAAAATCAAACGGTTACACGACGGAAAAGCTAGGGGACCCATTCATGGCTTTTTCTATTCCGATATATTGGGGCAATCCGCTGGTGACAAAAGATTTTAATCCGAAGGCATTTATTAATTGCAACGATTATGATAACGATTTTGATGCCGTGATAGAGCGCATTAAAGAGTTAGATAATGATCCGGATAAATATTTAGCGATGCTGAGAGAAAATCCGATGCAACCGGACTTTGATTTTGATCAAAATAAAAAATTTGAGCAGTGGTTGATTAACATCATTGAAAAAGGCAATCAACCATTTAACAAAGATCCGCGCGGGTGGGGAACTGTTGCAAAACTTGAACAAGAATTAAAAAAGCAGAAACAAAGATTGTAGGATTAAATCAAAAGATACAACATAGTGAAATTACGTCATTTAATAGTAACCTACCAATTTCTTCTTTCATTGATGCACCCAAAGAGTATATTGAGTGGTCAAATACATGGATTGAAGACGCAGCAAATATTAACAAAAAACGTATACTTATCATAGGCGATAGTGTAGCAAGAGAAATCAGAAGCAAGTTGAACACACTACTGGAAGAGTATGATATCGATTTTATAGGATCAAGTGCATCGCTTGAAGATAGGGCAATATACGATACATGCGGAGCATTTTTTAAGCAGAAGACAAAATATATATTGGTATTGCTCAATATAGGTGCACAGCACGGATTTTACTTAAACACAAAGGATAAAGATGAAGATAGAATGCGCTTTACGGATGCTTGTTGCCAATTCTTCGAATATATACAAAAAAAATGTCCGACATTATGCCTGTTAACAGCAACGCCCAATTCTAAAAAAGGTGAAGAAACAATTTTAGATGAAAATAAAAATAAAGAGATCTCAAGCAGAAATGAAGTTCAGAAAAAAATAGCCGAAGATATGAAAATGGACATAATTGATTTATATCAATTTGTATTAGATAAAAAGTTTAAGTTTAGAGATACTCAACATTTTGATTCAGATACATTACCTCAATTTGCAGAATATATTGTTTCGGAATTAAAGAGAAAAGGGATTATACAATGAAATATCGGCATGGGATTTTGCGGATTACAAAAAGTCTTTTATTTTGAGTGAATATAAATTAATAAAAATGTTTGAATTTTAAAGTTATTTCAAGTATAAAGCAAAATACTAAAATAGGTACTTCAGTCTAAAGAAAAAAATAAAAGTCTATTAAAAAATATCTTTGATGATTTGGTGAAAATATGAAAAAAAACATAAAAAAATTTTATCAACAAACAAGAAAAGAAAACAAGCAGGAAAACCGAACAATAAAAGTTCAAAACGCAATCGGGGAAGAAGAAACGAGGGCGGAAGTTTTGGTTCAAAACAAGATTGACTACACGCCGAAAATTTCGGTTGTTATGCCCGTATATAATGTTGAGAAGTTTTTAAGAGAGTGTTTAGATAGCGTCACGGCTCAATCTTTAAAAGAAATAGAAATTATCTGTGTTGATGACGGGTCAACGGATAACAGCCTTGAGATATTAAGAGAATATGCGAGAAAAGACAAAAGAATTACCCTTTTAAAGCAGAAAAATGCGGGTTCAGGTAAAGCACGAAACAATGCTATTGACAATGCCAAGGGTGAGTTTATTGCTTTTATGGATTCAGATGATATGTATCCGAATGAAAAGACACTTGAGCATCTGTATAATAAAGCGATTGAAAATAACGTGATTATCTGCGGAGGAAGCCTCAGTCAATTAAGAGAAGGCGGAATAATCGTTACCGACCCAAAAGAATTCGAAGAGGGATACAGTTTCAAAAAAGAGGGAATTGTCAACTATTCTGATTATCAATTTGATTATGGCTATTGGCGCTTTATTTATAACAGACAATTTTTAAAAGAAAATCAACTCTACTTTCCGGACTATTTACGGCAACAAGACCCGCCCTTTTTTGTGAAGACAATGGCAATAGCTGAAAAGTTTTATGCGATTAGGGAGGCAACGTATGTTTACCGCGTTTCACATAAACAAATTCAGTGGACAGAGCGCAAATCTGTTGATACAGTCAGAGGGTTAACAGATTGTTTAAATTATACAACAAAATATAATTTACCAAAATTACATTATAGTCTGGCTCAAAGATTATGTAATCCATGGTTTTTGAGAGCATTTAAATTGCTGGAAGATAAGATAGAGTTACATAAATATTTAGTCAACATGGTTAATGCACTGAATTTTGATGTAATCTATTCAATTAATTCTGATTTTAAATTGCCTTGGTTTTATAAATCATTACCGCAGCTGTTCAAAATATCAGTTGTCATTCCAGTTTATAATGTTGAGCAATATTTAAGACAGTGTATGGATAGTGTTATTCGGCAGACATATCAAAATTTAGATATTATCTGCGTTAATGATGGGGCTACAGATGACTCTCTA
>OMQZ01000080.1 GCA_900313355.1 uncultured Rhodospirillaceae bacterium | reverse complement strand
AAATTATTAAGTTTACAATCTGCTGGTTTCAGAGATGCAAGAATTGTTCAAAAATAAGGAGAAAAAAATTGAAAAAAATAGTTTTACCGGTTGTTTTTAGTCTTTTGTTTGTTTCAAACGGTTATGCTTTTGAAACAGCTGCCAGAAATGCAATTTTGATGGATTTTGATACGGGGACATATATCTATACTAAAAATCATCAGGATCAAATGGCGCCGGCTTCTATGAGCAAATTGATGACCGTTTATATTATTTTCGACAGACTTAAAAGCGGTTTGCTCTCACTTGACGATGAGTTTACGGTTAGTGAAAACGCGTGGCGTAAAGGCGGTGCGGCGAGTGGCGGCTCTACAATGTTTTTGAAAATAGGCGAAAACGTTAAGGTAGATGATTTGCTCCGTGGAATTATTGTTCAATCGGGAAATGATGCTTGTATTGTTGCGGCGGAAAATATTGCCGGCTCAGAAGAGGATTTTGCATCTTTGATGAATGAAACAGCTCACAAAATCGGTTTGAAAAATTCTATTTTTGCCAATTCGACCGGTTTGCCTGACGAGAACCAGCGTATGTCCGCAGAAGATTTAGCTATTTTAGCAAGAGAAATTATTAAAGAATATCCGGAATATTATCATATTTTTCAAGAAAAAGAGTTTGTTCATAACGGTATTAAACAAGGTAATCGTAATCCGCTCTTATATTCAATGACAGGCGCAGACGGTTTAAAGACGGGGCATACGGAAGAAGCCGGCTTTTGTTTGACAGGTTCTGCCGTGCGTGGCGGACGACGTTTAATAGAAGTTGTGGGCGGATTGAGCAGCAACAAAGAACGTTCGGAAGAATCAGAACGCTTAATGAGTTACGGTTTTAGAGAATTTGGTAATTATAAAGTTTTATCAAAAGGTACCACCCTCGAAAAAGCAAAAGTTTGGTATGGCAAGGATAAGACTGTTGATATGGTCGTTTCTGATGATGTTCTTTTGACTTTGCAAAAAAATCAAATTAAGAATTATCGCATTAAGGTGATTTATAATGAACCCTTGGTTGCTCCGATTAAGAAAGGCAGCGCTGTCGGCGTGGCAGAATTGATTGCGCCTTCAGGTGATGTAAAAACCATTCAATTGGTTGCGGCTAAAGATGTCGCTCGTATAGGTCTGCTTAAAAAGATTATTGAAAATGCCAAATATTATATCAGAGGTAACAAATAATGAAAGCACCGTTCATTACTTTCGAGGGCGGGGAAGGTAGCGGAAAATCAACGCAGATTGCCCTTTTGAATCAATTTTTGGTTTCAAAAGGTATTGATGTCATTGTTACTAAAGAACCCGGCGGCACACCTATCGGATTAGAACTCAGAAAGCTCCTTGTTCAAGGCTCTGCCGATAAGATGGACGCAAATGCCGAAGCCCTGTTGTTTTTTGCTGACAGACGCATTCATATGACTCAAAAAGTTTGGCCGGCTCTTAAAGAGGGGAAATGGGTTATCAGTGATCGTTTTGCCGATTCAACAATGGCATATCAGTATTATGCCTATGATAAGCGTTTATCTAAAGAGAACATTGAGATGCTTTATCGTTTTTCTGTCGGCGATTTTAAGCCGGATTTGACGATTATTTTAGATATTGATCCCGAAATCGGTTTGGCACGCTCTTTTAAGAAGGCGTCAACAATGGATGTTCAAGAAACAAGAAATGAAAATCGCGTTTTACAATGGCATAAAAATTTGCGCTTGGGGTATTTGGAAATTGCCCGAAATGAACCGCTTAGATGCCGTGTGCTGAATGCCGATCAATCTGTTGAAAACCTCCACTCTGATATCGTTAAACTTATTCAAGAAAGGTTTGGCTTGTAGGATATGGCATATATTTCTCCGAAAGATAATTCATACTTAATCGGTCATGAAAAAGCCGAAAAGTTGTTTTTGGATTGTGTTAAACGTAAAACACTTCATCATGCTTTTTTGATTGATGGTATGAAAGGTATCGGAAAGGCAACGTTTGCTTATAAAATCGCCCGTTTTTTGCTTGCGACAAATGAAAGTGACTATTCAAAATGTGTTTCTCTTAATATTTTGGAAACGAACCCGGTCTTTTCTCAAATTTCAGGCGGTTCTCATCCTAATTTTAAGTTAATTGAAAGAGGTTATACCGAAACGGATAAAAAGAAAGTTATTAAGGCCATTCGTGATGGTGAGCCGATGGATGAAGATGATTTGCAATCTTTAAAAAGATCGGCTGTTATAAAAGTTGATGAAATCAGAGAGATTAATCAATTTTTGAGCAAAAAATCTTTTGACGGCTCATGGCGCGTTGTTTTAATTGACAGTGTTGATGATTTGAACACGGCCAGTGCCAATGCTATTTTAAAAATTTTGGAAGAGCCTCCGGAAAAAAGTGTGTTGTTACTTATTTCACATAATCCGTCGAAACTTTTGCCGACTATTCGTTCGCGCTGTTCGAGGTTGCATTTAGATGTTCTGTCTCAAGAATGCGTGGCAACCTTATTGAGGAGATATCTTCCGGAATTATCAGAAAAGAAAGTTGTTGATTTGGCAAAAATAAGCCAAGGAAGTATTGGTCGTGCGCTTGATTATGCGCATTATGATGCCTTAGAGATCTATCAGACCATAAAATCTGTTTTTTGTTCGGGGGAACGCTTTGATTTGTCAGAGGGATTGGAACTTGCCAATTTGGCAGCAAGTGATGAGAATATTTGGGAGCTTGTTATAAACTTGATGTTGCAATTTATTTCGGAAATGATCAAATCAGGTGAACATGTTGACGAACTGTTTGCGCTATATGCGGATATTTTGAAACAAAATCAGGATGTTATAGGGTTAAATATGGACAAGAGACAAGCCATTATTCATATTTGCCACTCGGTTACAAAGGCGGTGTCAAATGTTGGTTGATAGCCATTGTCATCTTTCAAGTGCGGAAATTTATAATCAAATAGATTGCGTTATTGAACGAGCAAAAAATGCCGGCGTTTGTTATTTTTTAAATGCAGGTTCCAGATTTGATGAGTTTGATATTCAAAAAAATATTTGTGAACGCTTTCCTTGTGTTTTTACGGCGGCCGGTGTTCATCCCCATGATGCTAAAGATTTTTATGAAATTAAAGCAGAAGATGTGTTAAAGAATACGGTCAATCCTTTTGTCGTGGCGATCGGTGAATGCGGGCTTGATTATTTTTATGACTTTTCGCCGAGAGATGTGCAGATTAAAGTTTTCAAAGAAATGATAAGAGCCTCACAAGAAAGCGGGCTTCCTGTTATTGTGCATACAAGAGAAGCAGATGCTGATACAATGACTTTGCTTTCGGATGCGTATAAGAAAAAACCGTTTAGCGGTGTGATTCATAGTTACAGCTCCGGTCTGGAACTTGCAAAAGAAGCATTGAATATAGGATTTTATATTTCGGCTTCCGGTATGATTACTTTTAAGAATGCATCACAATTGCGCAATCATTTTGAACAAATTGAGCTTCATCGGCTCCTTGTTGAAACAGATACGCCTTATTTAGCTCCGGTGCCAATGCGCGGAAAGACGAATGAACCTTCTTTTGTTGTGCATACTGCCCAAGTTTTAGCAGATATTAAACAAGTCGATTTTTCTTATATATCACAAGTGACAACGGATAATTTTTTTAAATTGTTTCAAAAGGCAAAAAAGCTATGAATAAAATAATCATAATGGGGACGGGGGCTGCTCCCGGCGTTCCCTCTGTCTCAAGAGGATGGGGCGCATGTAATCCGAACAATCCGAAAAACAGGCGCAAAAGGATAGGTACGTACATTGAACTTAGCGGAAAATCTTTTTTAATAGATACCTCTCCGGATTTACGTACGCAATTGTTGGATGCCGGTATTCGACGGTTGGATGCCGTTTTTTATACACACGCACACGCAGATCATTTACATGGAATTGATGATTTAAGGGAGATTAATCGTATCAGCGGTACATCTCTTGATATATACGGATCTGAAAATACGATAGCTGCTATTAAAACGCGCTTTGCTTATTTGATCGGTGAAAGTATTTCTTCGGGCAATGGTATATTTAAGGCAAGCTTAAATGCGCATATTATAAAAGAGGAACCTCTATATATTGATGATCTAAAAGTCAGTCTCTTGAAACTTGAAGGGCATACAGTCGCTTCAAACGGATATGTTTTTAATGATGGAGAAGTTGTATATGTGGCCGATTGCGCTCAGATTTCTCAAGAGGGTTTGGATTTGATTAAAATCAAACCTAAGATTTTAATTCTTCCGTTGACCGTTATTAAATCACAATATCCTAAAAAATATCATATGGAACTTGATAAACTTTTAGAATATGTTAATCTGATAAAACCTGAGCGAACGATTATCAATCACATGGCTGCAGAATGTGATTATGATCGAGTTAATCTTTTAACACCGGATGATGTGTTTCCGGCGTATGACGGGATGGTTGTTGAATTTTAAGAAAGGAAACAGGTATGTTGTGTATATATCATATGGCGGATCATGACGGAAAGGGGTCGGCAGCGATCGTTAAAAGTGTTTATCCTGATGTCGAGTTTTTGCCCTTTAATCATGACAGCGATATTCCTTATGAAGAAATTGAAAAACACGACAAAATAGTGATTTGTGATATTGCCTTGCCTCTTGATTATATGTTCGAGCTTAATCAAAAGAAAGATTTGACATGGATAGATCATCATGTGTCAATTATTGAAGAATACGAACAAAAAGTGAAAGAAGGCGTAAAGGAAATTAAAGGTATTCGTCAGGTCGGAACGGCGGCCATTATTTTGACTTGGCAATATTATTATCCCAAAAAGAAATTGCCTTTAGGTATTAAACTGTTGGGATTAAATGATGTGTTCGATTTGGAAGATAAAAGGGTTCGTCCTTTTGAATATGCTATGCAGGCCATGGGTGTGAACAAACCGAATGAAAAAATTTGGGGGCAACTTATACGTGATGAAGTTGAAATTAATCCGATGGTTGAAAAAGGAAGGGCAATTTTATCGTATATTCATAACCGAAATTACAGGTTAGCTCGGGCTCAAGCTTTTGTGACTGAGTATGAAGGGTATCGTTGTATTTGCGCTAATATTGCTCAAGGATATTCTGAATTTTATGACAGTTTGGACGATATTCAAGACTATGATGTTATGATTAATTTCTTTATGAACAAGAAAAATTGTTGGAATTTGTCTTTCTATACAGCAAGAGATGATGTTGATGTTTCTAAAATTGCCATGAAATTCGGTGGCGGAGGGCATGCAAGGGCTGCAGGTGCTTCGGGATTAAAAGAGTTGCCGGAATTTTTAAGACAAGGTCAAATGTGGGTTAGTCCTAAATTAATAAATACAAATAAATAGGGTTAAAATATGTCAGAACAAAGTTATTACGAAACGCTAGGGGTGAACCAATCAGCAACGGCTGATGAAATTAAACATGCTTTTCGCCAACAAGCAATGAAATATCATCCGGATCGCAATCCCGGAGATAAATCAGCCGAACAAAAATTTAAAGAAATCAATGAAGCTTATGAAGTTCTAAAAGATGAGCAAAAACGTGCGGCTTATGATCGATATGGCAAAGCAGCTTTTCAAAACGGTATGGATGGCTCAAATCCGTTCGGGGGGGGCTTTGGCTTTAATGCAGAAGATCTTTCTGATGTTTTTTCGAACATTTTTTCCGATTTTATGGGCGGAGGGCGTTCTGCCGGGCGCGGACGAGATTTAAGAGGCTCTGATTTAAATTATAATTTGAGCATCAGCTTAGAAGATTCTTTTCGCGGTGTTGAAAAAGAAATAAAAATTAAGACGACTGAGGTCTGTGAAACTTGTCATGGGTATGGCACGGCTAACGGACAAGAGGCTCCTGTTTGTGAAACCTGTCACGGAACAGGTAAAATCAGAAGGCAACAAGGCGGCTTTTTCGTTTTTGAGACAACGTGTCCGTCGTGTAAAGGCGAAGGACATATTATCAAAGATAAATGTTCAGACTGTAAAGGACTTGGTGTTAAGAGAATAGAAAAGACCATTAATGTGAAAATTCCTGCCGGTGTGGAAGATAATGTACGTATGCGCGTTGCGGGTGAGGGCGAAGCGGGTCTGAGAGGAGCGCCTAAAGGAGATTTATATATTTATATAAATATTGAACCCCATAAGCTTTATGAAAGAGAGGGTGCTGATTTATATACGGCAATACCTGTTTCAATGGTTTGTGCAACTTTGGGGGGTAAAGTTGAAATTCCGGGAATTGACGGAAGCAAGGTTGAAGTTGATATTCCCGAAGGTATTCAAACAGGAACGAGATTGAAAATTAAGGGGCAGGGAATGCCCTTAATGGATTCACGCAAACGAGGCGATTTATTTGTTATCGTTAAGGTTGAAACGCCTACAAAGCTGACTAAAAAGCAAAAAGAATTATTGGAAGAGTTTCGGGATTTGAAAGATAGTGATTCTTGCCAGCCTGAAACAAAAACTTTTTTT
>OMQZ01000071.1 GCA_900313355.1 uncultured Rhodospirillaceae bacterium | reverse complement strand
CCTGAACAACAAGGCAGGATTCACCCCGTTTCAAAAATTTATGAAGAAGTCGTGGCGATTTTCGGCACCCTTGGTTTTGAAGTGGCCGAAGGTCCGGATATTGAAGATCAGTTTCATAACTTTAACGCTTTAAATATGCCCTTAAACCATCCGGCGCGTCAGATGCAAGACACATTTTATATTGCCCATGACAAAGAAAAGCCTTTTAATATGGATGATGCATATGTTGTGCGTACACACACTTCCGGTATCCAAATTCGAACGATGGAAGTTAAAAAACCGCCGATTCGGATTATTGCTCCCGGGCGAACATACCGTTCGGATATGGACGCAACCCACACGCCGATGTTTCATCAGGTAGAAGGCTTGGTCATTGATAAAACAACGACGCTTGCGCATTTAAAAGGTTGTTTGTATGATTTTGTGAAAGCATTTTTTGAGCTTGATGACATTCCGGTTCGATATCGTCCGTCATATTTTCCGTTTACGGAGCCGTCGGCAGAAATGGACATCGGGTGCTTAAAAACCAAAACAGAGCTTAAAATCGGTGCGGGTAACGATTGGCTTGAGATTCTGGGTTGCGGAATGGTTCATCCGAATGTCTTGAAAGCGGGCGGAATTGATCCTGACGTTTATCAGGGCTTTGCTTTCGGTGTGGGGATTGATAGGCTTGCAATGCTTAAATACGGCATTCCTGATTTGCGCACATTTTTTGAATCAGATGTCAGATGGATGAAACACTATGGTTTTGCACCGCTTGATTTTTCATCATTGACGGGCGGCTTAACGGGTAACGGAGGATTAACGCGATGAAATTAACACTTTCTTGGCTTAAAAGCCATCTCGACACAACGGCAGATTTAAACACGATTGTTGAAACTTTAACAAAAATCGGTTTAGAGGTTGAAGAAGTTTATAATCCGGCAGAAAATCTAAAAGGCTTTATTACCGCAAAGGCTGAAAATGTTCGTATGCATCCTGATTCGGACCACTTGCACTTACTTGAAGTCAACACGGGAAAAGAACGTCTTCAGGTTGTTTGCGGTGCACCGAACGTCAAAGAAGGCCTTATCGGTATTTTTGCACCTGTCGGCACAAATATTCCATGTTATAACGAAGTTTTGAAAGTGGGTAAAATTCGCGGTGTTGAAAGCTTCGGTATGATGTGTTCCGAAAAAGAGTTAGGCATTGGAGAAGACCACACCGGAATCATCGAATTGGCACCGGACACGCCGCTCGGACTTGATGCATCAGATGTTTTAGCCATCGATCCGGTGATTGAAATTTCGATCACCCCGAACAGAGCAGAGTGCTTGGGTGTCAGAGGAATTGCACGCGACTTGGCGGCAGCCGGTCTTGGTTCATTGAAACCGCTTGAAATTAAAAAGATAAAAGGCACGTTTGAAAGCCCGATTAAAGTCAAGGTTGAATGTAAAGACGAGTGCCCGACTTATGTCGGAAGATACATCAAAGGGGTTGATAACACAAGACAAACACCAAAATGGATGAAAGATCGCTTGACGGCAATCGGCTTGCGTTCTATCTCGCCGCTTGTTGATGTAACAAACTATATCAACTATGATTTAGCGCGTCCGCTACACGTTTTTGATGCCGACACTTTAAAAGGCGACATAACGGTTCGTATGTGCCGAGAAAATGAACATTTTGTGGCTTTAGATGAAAAAGAATATGATTTGGATACGCTTTCTCTCGGTATTTGTGATGATGAGGGAATAGAGTGCTTGGGCGGTATTATGGGCGGTTTGAAAAAAGGCTGTTCTGAAAATACGAAAAACGTGTTTTTGGAATGCGCCCTGTTTAAGCCTGCTTGTATTGCCAGAACAGGCCGAAAATTTGCCATTGAATCCGATTCGCGCTATCGTTATGAGCGCTGGGTTGATCCGAAATCAAATGTTTTAGGCTCTGATTATGCAACGCAGATGATTGTAGATATATGTGGCGGTGAAGTTTCTGATATGTTGATTGCCGGCGACGAAAATGCGCCTGCGCAAATAGCATATCTTCGCCCCTCACGCTTAAAAACTTTTGCAGGCATTGAAGTCAGCGAAGAAAAAATCATTGAAATCTTAAACAGCTTAGGCTTTCAAACATCTGTTGAAGGAGAAAAAATCAAGGCTGTTTCGCCGTCTTGGCGCGGAGATATTGAATGCGAACAAGATTTGATTGAAGAAGTTGTGCGCATGATCGGTCTGGACAAGATTGAGCCGCTGAGCCTTCCTCACGATAAGTTCCCGAAACAGACCTTAAGTCCGGCTCAACAAAGAATTGTAACAGCAAAACACGAACTCGCCTCACGCGGGATGTATGAAACGGTAACGTGGAGCTTTACATCTTCAAAACTTGCTGACGTTTTCCACAAATCAAATCAAACAGATACGGTTTTGCTTGCCAACCCGATTTCTTCTGATTTGGATGAAATGCGCCCGAGTTTATTGCCAAACTTGTTGATTGGTGCAAAAAACAACATTGCACGCGGCTTTTCAAACTTATCTGTTTTTGAAATCGGTCCTGAATTTTATGGCAGAACACCGAAACAGCAAGCAACGGTTGCTTGCGGTATAAGAGTTGGTTTAACATCTGACAAAGATTGGTCAGGCTCGTCTCGTGCGTTTGATCTTTTTGATGTTAAGGCCGACGCTTTGGCAACAATTGCGGCATGTAAAGGTCCGATTGAAAATCCCCAAATCACGACCGATGCGCCGGCATATTATCACCCCGGACGCAGCGGAGCCATTCGTTTGGGTAAAAATGTTTTGGCTTATTTTGGCGAACTTCATCCGAATGTCATTAAAAAGTTCGGCTTAAAAGGGCGCATTGTGGCATTTGAGGTTTATATTGACAATATTCCTTTGCCGCGCGTTGCATCAGATAAGTCGAAAAAGAAACTTGAATTATCGGCATTCCAACCGGTTGTGAAAGATTTGGCATTTGTTGTTAACTCAGAAATCACGGCGGCAAACATTTTGGCAGCGGCTAAAAATGCCGACCGAAATTACATCACTGATGTGCGCTTGTTTGATCTTTATGAGGGCGAAAATTTACCGAAAGGCAAAAAATCTGTTGCGATTTCGGTTGTTTTCCAACCAAAAGAACAAACCTTCACCGATAAAGATATTGAAAATCTGATGAACAAAGTTATTGCAAACGTCGGCAAATCGACCGGCGGTGAACTCAGAAGCTAAAGGAAAAAATAATGACACTGAAAACAAAAAGAATTGAAAATTATCCGGCATGGTATCAATGCGTTGTATCAGAAGCTGATATGGCCGAGAACTCTGTTTCTCCGGGGTGTATGGTTATCAAACCGTGGGGATACGGTATTTGGGAACGCATTCGCGATTTGATGGACGAAGAATTTCGCGAAACGGATCACGAAAACGCATATTTCCCGCTGTTTATTCCGATTTCATTTTTCAGGAAAGAAGCCGAACACGTTGAAGGTTTTGCCAAAGAGATGGCGGTTGTAACGCATTCAAGATTAGAGCAAATTGACGGAAAATTAGAGCCGGCCGGCGAGCTTGATGAACCGCTTATTGTTCGCCCGACCTCCGAAACCATTATTGCCGATTCTTTTTCAAGGTGGGTGAAATCATATCGCGACTTGCCTGTTTTGATTAACCAATGGGCGAATGTGGTCAGATGGGAGATGCGTCCGCGTCTTTTCTTGCGCACACGTGAGTTTTTGTGGCAAGAGGGACACACGGCGCACGCCTCTGCCGAAGATGCCGAAATGGAAACAAAACGTATGTTAGAAGTTTATCGCAAAACCTGCGAAGAGTTCTTGGCGATGCCTGTCATTGAAGGGGTTAAACCGGAATATGATAAATTCCCGGGTGCGGTTGACACCTATTGCGTTGAAGCGATGATGCAGGACGGCAAAGCCTTGCAAGCCGGAACATCTCACTTTTTAGGTCAAAATTTTGCAAAATCTGCAAACATCAGCTTCATCAACAAAGAAAACAAGCCCGAGTTTGCATACACAACCTCATGGGGTGTTTCAACAAGGCTTATCGGCGGTGTGATTATGACACACGCAGATGATGAAGGTATGGTTGTTCCGCCGCGCATTGCGCCTTATCAGGTGATTTTTGTGCCGGTGATTAAAAAAGCCGAAGACGAAGAAAAAGTGATGGCATATATCAATGAAGTCGCGCTTGAGCTCAAAAAACAAATGCCTTTCGGTGAAAAAATCCGCATTAAGATTGACAAGCGCAACAAACAAGCCGTTGACAAGTTTTGGGAGTGGACAAGAAAAGGTGCGCCCGTGATTTGCGAAATCGGTTTAAGAGACATTGAAAACAACGGCATGATGGTTCGCGAACGCTTAAACATCGGCGCTAAAGAAATTGTTTCAAAGTCTGATTTTGTAACAACGATTTCAAGCCGGTTGGAAAAAATTCAAAACGAGCTTTTTGCCCGCGCCAAAGCACGTATGGATCAAAATATCAGAACCGATATTTCAACGCCTGAACAATTCAGAGCTTATTTTAATCAGGCAAATGAGTGGATTGAAGACGGCAAGGTTGGCAAAGTTGCCTTTGTGAAAGGCAAATGGAGCGGCGATGAAAAAACGGAAGAACTCTTAAAAGAGCTCAAAATCGCGATTCGTTGCCTGCCTTTAGAGCAATCCGGCACAAAAGGCAAATGCTTGCTGACCGGAAAAGATGCCACCATCGACGTGATTTACGCCAGAAGCTATTAAGGCGATAAAAAAAGAGGTCATCAAGACCTCTTTTTTATTGCAGTTTTGTTCTCATCGTATCAGGGATTCGCGTTGGTCTGTGACGATTGATGTTGATATAAACGAGCGTCACATGCACATCAGCCAAAAGCTCGTCGCCTTTTTTAACTTCTTGATGAATAACAACCGAGGAGTTACGAAGCTCTTCAATTTCGCACGAAACGGAAAGCAAGTCGTCCAAAAAAGCAGATTGCTTATAGTCAATTTCGGCATGCCTTGCAACAAATCCGCACCTGTCGCCGTCTTTTGTGGTCTCAACGGTCCAATTGTGAGCGCGCAAAAATTCCGTTCTGGCACGTTCAGCAAATTTCAAATAGTTTGCATAATAAACAATCCCTTCGGCATCTGTATCTTCATAATAAACTCTGACGGGAATCTGAAAAATTTTATTCATCATTATCTCTTTCAATATTTTTTAACAAATCAAATTGTTCGTTATCACGTTTGATTTTGCCGTGATTAAGCCCTAAATAGCGATAACCTTCTTCGGAAATCACGCGTCCGCGAGGTGTTCGTGCAATAAGCCCGAGTTTTAACAAAAACGGCTCGACAACTTCTTCAATGGTATCGCGTTCTTCAGAAAGCGCGGCTGCCAATGTGTCGGCACCGACCGGACCGCCGCCGTAGTTTTTCGCAATACAGTTTAAATAGCGCCTGTCAAACATATCAAGACCATAGTTGTCAACGTCTAAGCGCCTTAAAGCCGTGTCAGCAAGCGTGTTGTCAATTTCAGCCCCGCCGCTGACCGCCCCGAAATCACGCACGCGGCGTAACAATCTTCCGGCAACGCGCGGTGTGCCGCGTGAGCGCTTGGCAATTTCCATCGCGCCGTTTTCCGAAATTGGCATACCGAGCAATTTTGCCCCGCGCAAAACGATTTTTTTCAAATCTTCATTTTCATAAAAATCAAGCCTTAACGGAATTCCGAAACGTTCTCTCAAAGGGGTTGACAAGAGCCCCGAACGCGTTGTTGCCCCAACGAGCGTAAACGGTTGAAGGTCTATTTTAACAGATCTTGCCGACGGACCTTCGCCGATAATCAAATCAAGCTGAAAATCTTCCATGGCGGAATATAAAACTTCTTCAATCGCCGGATTTAAGCGGTGAATTTCATCAATGAACAACACGTCATTTGGTTCCAAATTCGTTAAAATGGCTGCCAAATCGCCTGATTTTGAAATCATCGGTGCGGAAGTTGCCTTAAAGTTAACACCAAGTTCTTTGGCAATGATGGAGGCAAGAGTAGTTTTGCCCAGTCCCGGAGGACCGAAAAGCAACACATGATCGAGCGCCTCTTTGCGCGATTTCGCAGCCTCAATAAAAACCTTAAGATTTTGCTTCGGACCTTCTTGACCGATAAAATCGGAAAGCTTTTCCGGCCTTGTGTTGACGGGCATATTAACGTCTTTTCGCTCATCTTCGGGCAAGGCCTCAGGGGTAACAATACGTTCGTTTTCCATCTTACATATCCTTTAGGGCAAATTCTTTTAAGGCAAGCTTGATGAGCTCGGAAAGAGGCTTGTCGCTGTTTGAGCCATAAACCTTTGATGCGGCTCGATAGGCTTCAAGCCTTTGATAACCCAAATTAACGAGTGCGGAAATCACATCTTCAATGGCATCATTTTGTTGTCCCTGAATTTCCATCGGCTCATTGCTTAAATTTGTGTCTGCTAAATCAGAAAGTTTAACATCACCCATCGGCACAGTCACAACCTTGTCTTTAAGCTCGGTAACAAGCCTTGCGGCCAGTTTCGGACCGACGCCCGAAGCTCTTGAAAATGAAGATTTGTCTTGTGCGGCGACGGCTTGTGCAAGCTGAGAGGGGGTGAGGGCAGATAAAATGCTCAAACAAACCTTTGCGCCGACGCCCTGAACTTTTGTGAGCGTCAAGAACCATTCTTTTTCCCACGCGTCATAAAAGCCGTAGAGCGAAATAGAATCCTCCCGCACAACGGTTTCAATCAAAAGAGTGCAATCAGCGCCTCTGGCAAGCTTAGAAAGTGTGCGCGATGAGGCAAAAACCAAATACCCGACGCCGTTAACATCGATGATGACGCTGTCTTCATAAACGCTGTCAACAATGCCTCTTAATTTTGCAATCATGTTTTTTCCTTCAAAAATCTGGAAAAAAGTTTATAAAAGATATTGCCTTGAGGCAAGCATTTTATGCCCGTTCATCACAGCTTAAATCAAACAAGAAGTTTTATCAAATATGATTGACAAAATTTTAAGAAATGATAGAATAGAATTATCAAAGAAATTTTTTTGAAAGGATAAGAAAATGGTAACAAGAGAAGATATAAAAAAAGCAAGAAATAAAATTTTAGCAGGCATCGCCGGTGCCGCAGTTGTCGTCGGAGGGGCTACTTATGCGGCGAGCAAATTGTTTAAAGATGCTAAGAAAAATAAAGTAGAAAATACTGTTTCAGAAAAGCCACATGAAGACCATAATCTTTCTTTTGAAGAACGGATAGCAGCATTGGATGAGGCTGTTAAAAAAGGAGATGTAATAGTAAAAGCAGAGCGAGCAGCAGGGATGATTGAAGGTGAGTTTCGCACCAAAGAAGGAGAACTTGTTGCCACATCATATGGCGCGCAAATAAATGATGTTAATGGTCTTGAAAAGTGGCCGGTTCAGT
>OMQZ01000074.1 GCA_900313355.1 uncultured Rhodospirillaceae bacterium | reverse complement strand
GGTATTACAAACATCAGAGATGTTATTCCGTTCCCGAGAACACCGAAATCAGTCAGTTTTTAAGGAAAAAAATGAAAACAGGTTTGCTTCTATTTTTTATAATGATTGCTTTTCCTTGTTTGGCAGAGGAAACGGTGCATGCCTCTGATGAAAGCATTGTTCAAAGACCGCAATGTAGTGATAAGCTTTTTGTGGACAAGATTATGGAAACAATAGAAACTTATCAATCTCAGATTAAAGCGACTTCAGCAAAACAAATGCGTCAGAAGCTTTTGCGTACAAAACAAATAAAAAATTTTGAAGAAATCTCAGTGGCGGATTTTGAACCGAAAACGGATTATGATACGGCAAATGCTCTGATTATGGTCAAAATCAATAAACAGATTGATGAAAAAGACATCGTTCTGTGCAAACAAACGGGGAAAACAAAAAAAACGATTTATGTTTTGGCTTATCCGTATTTTGATAATTTTCAGGGGCATATCATTAATTTAGACCCCGCAATCCGTGATTATGAACAAATTTCGTTTATTTATCCCTGAAAGCAAAAGTAAATGAACAATAAAAGTCTGATCGTTGTCAATACACAAAAAAATTTGCCCGTTATCGTTGAAGAGAACGGCTTGGCTTCATATTTGGAACAAATTAAAAAATTTCCGGTTTTAACGCAAGAAGAAGAAAACGCTTTGGTCAATGATTTTGTGAAAAACGGAAATTTGGAAGCGGCGCAAAAATTGATTACATCTCACTTAAGGTTGGCGGCTAAAATAGCTTTAACATATCGTCGTTACGGGTTGCCGATGCAGGATATGATATCAGAAGCCAATTTAGGGTTGATGCAAGCTGTTAAGAAATTTGATCCTGATAAAAAAGTTCGTTTGGCAACGTATGCGCTTTGGTGGATAAAAGCTGCCATACATGATTATATTTTGCGTTCATGGTCTTTGGTAAAAATCGGAACTGTGGCTGCGCAAAAAAAACTGTTTTATAATTTAGGGCGTTTGAAGGCAAAGTTAGGGGTTTATGAAAACAGAGAATTAGAACCTAAAGAAGTTAAACAGATAGCTCATGAACTTGTTGTTGATGAAAAAGAAGTTGTTGATATGAACCGGCGCATCGGCGGAGACAAATCGTTGAACACTCCGATTTATAATGATGCGGAAGATGAGCCTAAAGAACAAATTGACATGCTTTCGGACGCAAGAGAAAATATAGAAGGCAAACTTGCTAACAAAGAAGAAGCTTTAATGCGCCGAAAAATTTTATTTGAATGTTTGGGAGAGCTTTCTGAACGCGAACAGTTTGTGATAAAAAATCATATTTTGACGGATACACCTTTGACACTTGATGAAATCGGTGCAAAATTTGATATCAGCCGCGAGCGTGTTCGCCAGATAGAAAAGCGCGCACTTGAAAAATTAACAGCCTCGGTTAAGGCAAAAATTGCGGCTTAAAATGCAAAACAATATATACGAAGACATCATAAAAAAAATGGCCGATGGAGGTATTCAATCACCGCGCTTAGAGGCAAGATTGCTCATCGGGTTTGTGTTAAAAATTGACCCGAATGATGCGCCGTTGATAAAAAGCATTTCAATCAAAGAAAAAGAAGAGCTGGATGATTTTATCAACAAAAGACTTTGCGGAATGCCGCTTGATAAAATTTTAGGTCAAAAAAGTTTTTACAAATATGATTTTAAGGTTTCCGAAAATGTTCTATCGCCTCGACCGGATACGGAAATTTTGGTTGAGGAAGCCATCAAGAAAACAAAAGCCGAGGATACAATTTTGGAATTGGGGGTCGGTTCGGGGTGCGTGTTGCTCTCAATATTAAAAGAGACACGAGGCACACAAGGCATTGGAATAGATGTTTCAATTGAGGCCTTGAAAATTGCAAAAGAAAATGCCAAAAGTTTAGAGCTTGAACAAAGATGTCGTTTCATTGAAAAAAATTGGAACGATGACGGTTTTAATGATTGTTTTGATAAAAAGGTCGATATTATTGTATCAAATCCGCCATATATCAAAACAGAAGAAATAAAAACGTTAGATCGTGAAGTAAGACTTTATGATCCGCTTATTGCTTTAGACGGCGGGGAAGACGGGCTTGATTGCTATCGAAAGATTGCAAAAATATGTCAGCCGATTGTTCAAAAAGAGGGATATATTTTGCTCGAAGTCGGCGCAGGACAGGCGCAAGATGTTGAAAAGATATTTTTAAGGCAAGGCTGGGCTCATGAACAAACAGTCAAAGATTTGGCAGGAATTAAACGAGTTGTGATATTAAAAAATAAATAAAATCTCTTGCAATTTAAAAAAAAGCACATATGATAAAAAGCATAAATAATATGAGCGGTTAAATTTTAGCTCATAACTTATTTCCAGTTTTTAAAAGCATTTTTTATTTTAACCGAAGCTGTCAAGCTTCATTTTCGGGTGTTTACGCAATATGAAAAAAAACAACAAATTCCGCACAAATAACAACAATATGTATAACCTTAATTATCGATTCGACAGTGTCAGTCCGGCAGGAAAATTTTCGGGAACGGCGCTTGATTTGATTAAACGCTATAATGAATTGGCAAAAGAAGCATCATCTGCCGGAAACTATGTTGAAATGGAAGTTTTTCGCCAATATGCGGAACATTATCGCAAAATCGTGACAGACATCAACGAGCGTAAAAATGCGAGCCAACCCCAAGTACAGGCAAAATCTCAAGAAACAGTTGACGATGCCTCGGAACAAACAAATTCGGCACCAATTGAAGAAGAAAAGCCGGAACAAAGCACAGAAGTAATTACACAAAAGCCGCTATCCTTAAAAAAGAAAACATTAACGGTGATTGAAGTTAAAGAAAACGATCAGATAGAGCAATCTAAAGAAGAAAAGCCCAAACGCATTTATAAGAAAAAAGCCCCGAAAACGGAAGACAGTGCGGCCGCCGTATAAAATAAGATGTCTGCAAAAAAGGAGAAGATAATGGTATTTTTTATAGGGATGATGATTCTTGTTATGGCTTCGATTGCCGTAACATACAAGACCTTAACAGGTTATGCGGATTTTTCTGCTTTTTCGAAAATTTTGATTTTGCTTGTTTTAACGGCATCATGGTTTTCACCGATGTTGTTGCGCCAAATCAGACAAGGGCCTGATTTTTTAAATGGTGCATTTTATGAATTTGCTTATAAATTCGGCTATTTTATGATGGGTTTTGTGCTCATTTTGACCATGCTTCTTTTGTTGCGCGATATCCTGTGGTACATTATTTATATTATTTCAAGAAAAGAGGCTTTAAGCCCAAACAATGCACATAATATCAATATTTTGAACGCAATAACTTTAATGGTTGCGCTCATTTGTTCAATATATGGGCTCTATGAGGCACATAAAATGCCGAAGGTTAAAAACATTTCTATTCAGGACGAGCGCATTAAAAAGCCTGTTAAGTTTGTGGTTGCCTCAGATTTTCATATCAACCAATCGACGCCTGCTTGGCATATTAAAAAAATGATTGAGGCAGTGAACAGCCAAAATCCGGATTATATTTTGCTTGTGGGTGATATCATTGATGACGAGCCGGATTATACCATCAAAAAATTTAAAATGCTTGAAGCCTTAAAAGCCAAAAAGATTTATATCAGTCTTGGCAATCACGAATATTATCATAAGCCGTATGCGTGGATGATTGAATTTTCAAAATTGGGATTTGAAGTTTTGCAAAATTCGGGTGGAAAAATTGAAAATACGGGTGTTTATGTCGGTGGAGTTCCGGATGTCGGTTCGGCAAGCGTGAATTACGCAAGGGCATTTGAAGGTGCTAAAGATGAATATAAGATATTGATGTCGCATGCGCCGACCGATTTTAAAGATATAGATAAAACAATGTTTGATATTCAGGTTTCGGGGCACACACACGGCGGTCAGATCTTTCCGTTTCAATATATCACCAAAAGAGCCAATGACGGTTATTTGGCAGGCTTATATGAAAAAGACGGCGCAAAGCTGTTCATCTCGCGCGGTGCGGGCTATTGGGGGCCGCCGATGCGCATTTTAGCCGAACCGGATATTGTTGTTTTTGAAATGGAGCCGGCAAAAGAATAATGGCTGTTGATCTTAAGGAAGGCATGAAAATTGCTCAAGAATTTGATGTTTCAACAGAGCCGAATTGCGCCGTTGTTTACAGCATAAGCTTTTTAGCAACAACGCAAAACAGAGATATGGCATATGCATATGTGAAAACACACAAAGGATATAAAACACTTGACGATACGCCATGCGGCAAAACTTTATGTGAAAAAGGATATCAAGGCACAAATGATGTTGCAACAAATGAGATTAAAGAAATATGGAAGGTGGCCTCAGAGCGTTTTATTGGCTCGGCGAGCGGAAATATAACGGCATTTGTTGAAAATGCGGACGAAAGAAGCACATTCAGACGTACCGAACTTCCAAACATTATCGCAAATAAAAAGATTAAAACAATTAACGGAGTCGATAAGTTTCAATTCTTTCAAAAATTTAAAAAATAGGACTTGCATTTTAAAAGAAAAGAGCTTAAAAAGAAATCTCAAAACAATTCATTTTTAGGAGATTTTAGATGCCTTCAGTTGTTAATGATAGCTGTATTAAATGTAAAGCTTGTGCAAGTGTTTGCCCTGTTGATGCTTTTCACGAAGCAGAGAATCAACTCGTTGTTAATCCGGACGTTTGCATCGATTGTGGTGTTTGCATTTCTGAATGCCCGCAAGAAGCTATTGCAAATGATGCAGATGCTGACCCTGAAGTTGTTAAGTTCAATGCAGAGCAAGCAAAAGTTTGCCCGAACGCTAACGACTAATTTTGAAGACAAAGAAAATAAAAACCTCAAGCAAGGCTTGAGGTTTTTTGTTATATTAAAAGAACATTGTTTGAGAAGATACGCCTTTAATGGCATTAAGCTGTTCAACCAAATGTTCGACATCGTCTGAAAGTGTATCCATCACGACATGTATCAGGCGAATACCTAATTTTTCATAAGGCATACCCATACGGCAGATAATACAATCTGAAAATTGATGTAAGAGCGTGTTGACTTCGGGGATTTTTGTAAAGTCTTCAATTTTGATGCCTAAAGTTGCGAGTTCTTTGTTCATGAATTTTCTCCTTTATCTGAGGTTGATGATTGCTCACCGTTTAAGTTATATAAAAACTGCTTTTCCATTTTCAAATATTGACTTAAAAGCCATTTGGATTGGCTGATAATAAACAGCGACACTACAAGCAAAAATAATGTCATTTTTGTATTTTCGGTTAAAAATTGGTGCACGGCTGTCATAATAAAAAACATCACAAGCAAAAGTCTGAAACTCGTTAAAATTAAAAGCGGCAGGCGATTAACAGGCCTTGCATACCACAAAACCGCATAAATTTTGGCGATACGCTCATTTGAAATCAATAAATTTTTGACTGTTTCTTTATTGTCTTTCAAAACATTTTTGAAAGCCGATTGGTTGGAGGCAAGAGGGCTTTCATCAGTGTCTGCCGTGTCATCAAGAGGTATTTGCTCTGTTTGAGGTGCTTTTTTCAAACGGAACTTAATTAAAAGAGCATTGACGCTGTCAAGAACAACAAAGTTCGAACCGATTAAGGCCTTCAAAAACGGTGACATCACAAGAAGCACTGCAAGAGTTAAGATAATGCGCATCGGCACATTTGGCAAATAGAGGCTTGCAAACGGTCGAACAATTTGTGAGAAGAAAGCAATAATAGCATATAAGATTAATGAAAATAAAATAATCCGAATAAAATAGCTCTTAAATAATGCACGCCAAAGCTTTTCCTCAGTCGAGGTCGTAACTTCTGTTTTTGTGGCTTGGTCAATGTAGTCGCGCCATTTTTGAGGCAAAATTTTATCAATCAACTTATAGGCTTTGGGCGCGGAGTTAATCATAATCGGCGTTAAAAAGGTGGTGATAACCGAAACCGCCACGATTATCGGATAAACAAAAGTGTCTAGAACTTTTAGGCTCATACCGAGCGAGGCGATAATAAAAGCAAATTCACCGACTTGGGCAAGCGAAAATCCACCTTGAACGGCAGTCTTCAGGTTTTGACCGGATATGACAAAGCCGGATGTTGAAAATACAACCTGTCCGATCAAAACAACAAGCGTGATAATAAAAATAGGATAAGCATATGTGATGAACATTTGAGGATCAACCATCATGCCGACCGTAACAAAAAAGACGGCTCCGAATAAATCTTTAAGCGGTTTGATAACATTTTCAATGCGGTGTATGACGCCTGTTTCAGATAAAATAGAACCCATAATAAACGCACCGAGCGCAGATGAAAAACCGGAATAAACCGCGAGATAAACCATCGAAAGAGAAAGTGCGATGGCAACAAGCAAAAGCATTTCATCGTTTAAGAAATTTTCTAATTTTTTCAAAACCGTTGGAACGATGTAAATACCAGCGATAAAACACAAAATCAAAAAGATAAAAAGTTTTAAAACACTGAGCCCGATGGCCCCGCCGTCAAAGCCTTTTCCGATAGCAATGGTCGGAAGTAAGACAAGAAGCAAAACCCCCATAATATCTTCAATAATCAAGACACCGAATACAAGGTCTGTAAACCTCTGCTTTTTAATTTTTAAATCATCAAAAGCCTTGATGATAATGGTTGTGGAGGACATTGAAATCATCGAGCCTAAGAAAAAGCTGTCAATGGTGCTCCAACCTAAAAATAATCCGGTATAATAACCGCAAAACAAAAGAAGAAAAATATCAAGAGTGGCAGTTAAAAGTGCAGATTTTCCGACACTGACCATCTTGTTAAAACTAAATTCAAGACCAAGAGAAAAAAGCAAAAAAATCACGCCGATATCTGCCCATAAACTAAGGTTTGCTCTGTCTGAAACAGTTGGCACAAAATGAAAATAAGGACCGGCAAAAATACCGGCTAAGATATAGCCCAAGACCATCGGTTGTTTGAGTTTTTTGAAAATCAAAGTCGTGATGGCTGCATAAACCGTTATCAGCATTAAATCCACAATCAAGGGGTGAAGTCCGTGCATAATCTTTTTTCCTTATTTTTAAATCGCTGCGAAATATAATAATGAAGAAATATTAATATTTTTATAAATTACAAGATTTTTTAAGTCATGCTCTTGCGTTTGAATATTTTGCATCCCATATAAGAATTATGTTTTAATAATGGAGATTTTAGAGCTATGAGTGAAAAGATAGAATTTCAAACAGAAGTCGCAAAACTTTTGGATATTGTGATTAATTCACTTTATTCTGAAAAATATATTTTCTTGCGCGAATTAATTTCGAACGCAAGCGATGCTTGTGATAAGCTAAAGTTTTGGAGCCTCACAAACCCTGATGTCAAGGCATCTTCTGCTTTTAAAATCACAATTACGCCTGATTCTGAAAACAACACCTTAACCATTTCGGATAACGGTATCGGTATGAACAAAGAAGATCTTATCAATCATATCGGCACGATTGCAAAATCAGGAACGGCAGATTTTGTGAAAAATATGAAAGACAACGGCTCGGCAGTTGATCTTATCGGTCAATTCGGCGTGGGATTCTATTCGGCATTTATGGTGGCAAAAAAAGTTGAAATCACCACGAAAAAAGCCGGTGAAAAACAGGCTTATGAATGGACGTCTGACGGGCTTGACGGTTTTGAAATCAAAGAAACAAAGCGTGAAACAAATGGGACAGACATCAAATTATTCTTAAAAGACGATGCCAAAGATTATACGGATACGATTTATTTAAGGCACATTATACGCACTTATTCCGACCATGTGGAATATCCGATTGTCTTGAACTTGGGCAAAGCGGGCGAAGAAACTGTCAACACGGCTTCGGCTTTGTGGACACGCAACAAAGCGGAAATCACCGAAGATCAATATAAAGAATTTTATCATCATGTTTCTAAAAACTTTGACGATCCTTGGATGACACTTCATTTCAAGGCCGAAGGAAGCATTGAGTACAATGCACTTTTATATATCCCTTCAAGCGCGCCTTATGATTTGTTTCAACCCGATCGCCAACAAAGCTTAAAGCTTTACGTGAACAAAGTTTTCATCTCGGACAAGGTTGAAGGCTTAATGCCGGCATATTTAAGGTTTGTTAAAGGGGTAATCGACAGCTCCGATTTGCCGCTGAATATCTCGCGTGAAATGTTACAGCAAAACGCCTTAATCGCGAAAATCAGACAAGGAACGGTCAGCCGAATCTTAAAAGAACTCAAAAAGCGTATGAGCAATTATGAGGACTACTTAAAATTCTGGAATGCATTCGGAACGGCTTTCAAAGAAGGTATTTATGAAGATTTTTCAAACAAAGAAGAAGTAGCTTCGCTTTCGCTCTTTGCCTCGACAAATGATGACACAAAGCTCACAACATTGGATGAATATATCAGCCGTGTTCAGGCAGAGCAAAAGGCGATTTATTATATCACGGGTGATGATGTTTCGACCTTAAAGAACAACCCGCAGCTTGAAGCATTTAAAGAAAAAGGTATTGAAGTTTTGCTTCTTGTTGATCCGATTGATGAATTTTGGACACAGGTTTTGACCTCATATAAGACATTCGCTGTGAAACATATTTCAACAGCGGATATTGATCTTAAAATCGAGCGCAAGGATAAAAAAGCCGAAGAGGGCAGCTTAAAGAAATTAACAGACTTTATGGTTGAGTTATTTAAAAACGAAGTCGGCAAAGTCGAACCGAGCGAAAAGCTCACAAGAAGTCCGGCAGCCTTGAATGTTGAAAACGGGCAAATGAGTATTCATTTAGAGCGCCTGATGCGCAATCATCAACAACAAACAGCTTTTGCAAGCACACGTATTTTAGAAATCAATCCGTATCATCCGCTGATTATCAAATTATCAGAGATGATGACAGATGAGAAAAATAAAAATAAGGTTGCAGATATTGCAAGGTTGATTTTGGATCAGGCAAAAATTGCCGAAGGCGAAGCTGTTTCAGATGCGGCATTTTTTGCTGAAAAATTCAGTGACTATCTCTTAAAAGCCATTTAAGAAAATAAAAAAATAAATAAATGCTTCAAACGTTTAGGCGTTTTGAAGCATTTGTTTAAATGTAGATTGTGCAAGTGAAATTTCAAAACTGTTTAAGGTTCTGTCTGTGGGCAATTCTTCATCTAACACAAGATTAACCAAATTAAGCAATAATTTTTCTTGCAAAAGTTCAATATATTGGTCTTCTTGAGGCGAAGAGGTTAAATATAAGAGCTCTAAATATGTTTCTTGTTTAGAAGCTTTTAAAATGTCTTTTTTCAGCGATTCGGTCTGGCTTGGCAAAAAACGATTGTTGTCATCGGTTACTTTTAAGGATTGAATAACTTTATAATAAGGCTCAAAAAGAGGATATTTAAGCACTTTAAGCCCGTTGAGATCAGTAATCTCAAAGGGATCAAAGTTTTGCAGCTCATCTAATTTGAGTTTATTGTCATATAAAGCCAAATCAGTCGGTCTGAGCCTTTTTTGTGCTTTTGCCTCAAACATAAAGAGTTCTCCTTTTTTATAAAAATCTGAAAAGATTTTATTTTTATTTACGATTTATTGATTAAATATAATCTATATTTATTAAAAATTTGTAATTTTTATAAGGAAATCGTTATGCAAAAAAGTGTTATGGAAGTTTTTGATAATACGTTGGTGCCGATGGTGATTGAACAAACCTCGCGCGGAGAGCGTTCTTTTGATATTTATTCTCGTCTGTTAAAAGAACGTATTATTTTTTTAACGGGAGAGGTTAATGATGAGGTTTCATCTCTTATTTGTGCACAATTACTGTTTTTGGAGTCGGAAGATCCGAAAAAAGATATTTTTCTTTACATCAACTCGCCCGGTGGTGTGATTACATCCGGTATGGCAATGTATGACACAATGCAATATATTTCCTGCGATGTGGCAACACTTTGCATCGGTCAGGCATGTTCAATGGGGTCGTTTTTGCTTGCAGGCGGGGCTAAAGGGAAAAGATTTTCACTGCCGAATTCTCAAATCATGATTCACCAACCCTCAGGCGGGGCTAAAGGACAAGCAACGGATATTGAAATCCAAGCTAAGCTTATATTGGATATGAAAAAGCGCTTAAATGAAATTTATGCTCAAAATACGGGGCAAAAACTTTCTGTCATTGAAAAAGCGATGGATAGAGATAATTTTATGACACCGGTTGAAGCAAAAAAATTCGGCTTGATTGATGAAATTGTAAAAAATCGTATGGAAATAAAATAAGGAAGTAACATGAGTGAAGATAAAGAATTGCATTGCTCTTTTTGCGGAAAAAGCCAAAACGAGGTTAAAAAATTAATCGCCGGTCGAGGTGTTTATATTTGTGACGAATGTATTGATGTTTGTATCAATATTGTTGCCGATGAACTTCATCAAGAAAAATCTCACGGCCCTTTGTTTGAGGGAGAACTTCCGACACCTTCGAAAATTAAAAACTTTTTGGACCAATATGTTATCGGTCAAGACGAAGCAAAAAAAGTTTTATCCGTTGCGGTATATAATCACTACAAAAGATTAAACTGCCAAACCGAACATAAAGATGTTGAAGTTTCAAAATCAAATGTTGTTTTAATCGGCTCAACGGGTTCTGGAAAAACGCTTTTAGCTCAAACATTGGCACGTATTTTGGATGTGCCGTTTGCAATATCTGATGCCACAACCTTAACAGAAGCCGGCTACGTTGGCGAAGATGTTGAAAATATCATCTTGAAGCTGGTTCAAGCAGCAGATTATGATATCGAAAAGGCAGAACGCGGTATTGTTTATATCGATGAGATTGATAAAATCACACGCAAAACAGACGGGCCTTCAATCACACGCGACGTTTCAGGTGAAGGTGTGCAACAGGCACTTTTGAAAATTATTGAAGGGACGGTTGCTAACGTTCCGCCTCAAGGTGGACGTAAACATCCGCAACAAGAATTTTTGCATGTTGACACAACAAATATTTTATTTATTTGCGGCGGTGCATTTGCCGGACTTGAAAAAATTATCGGAAAGCGCGGTAAAAACACGTCAATCGGTTTTGGGGCAAAGGTCGCAAGCAAAGAAGAAGCCGGAATCGGTGAAATCTTAAAAGATGTTCAATCAGAAGATTTGCTTAAATTCGGCCTCATTCCGGAACTCATAGGACGTTTGCCGATTATTGCAACATTAAATGATTTGGATGAAGACGCGTTAATTAAAGTTATGACTGAACCGAAAAATGCTTTAATGAAACAATACACAACGCTCTTTGATATGGAACATGTTAAATTGACGGTAACAGAAGAGGCTTTAAGAGCAATTGCAAAAAAAGCGATCGATCGTAAAACAGGAGCTCGAGGCTTGAGAGCTATTATGGAAGGAATTTTGCTCGATTTGATGTATGAAATTCCGGACATGAAAGATGTGACCGAAGTCATTGTCAATGAAAAGGTTGTCAACAATGGTGGTAAACCTGTTTTAATCAAAAAGAAAAAAAGCAAATCAGCTTAAAAGAAAGCCTCTCAAATGAGAGGCTTTTTTAAGAAACCATCTGGAACAATATTTTTTAGGGTGATATTGTTTGAAGAATTACATTCAGAATTGCCTTCAATCGCTAAAACGCCCAGCATCTCAACCATACTTCTGCCTTTATCATTCATATGTTTTCTCCTATAAAGCGAAAAGAAAAAACGAACCTATTTTTTTTACACTTTTTGAGTTTTTAAATTAATTGATTTTTAAACAAATTTTTAATAGAATGAAATCAGAGGAATCGTAAAAATTTAAGGTTCCTTTTTCTTTGACGATTCGGGTATAAAAAAAGCGCTGTTATGACAGCGCTTTTAAGATTTTTTGAGCAATTTCTTCATAGGCTTTTGTTTGAGCCCCGTCAGGATCTGCGGCAACAACAGGTGTTCCGGCGTCAGCATTTTCGCGAATGGAAACATCAAGCGGAATCTCACCTAAAAATTGTTGCCCTAAACGAGATGCTGTGTCTTTTGTGCCGTTCTCACCGAATATATAAGCCTTTTTGCCGCAATCAGGACAAATATAATAAGCCATATTTTGGATAAGACCTAAAATCTTTACGTTTATTTTTTCAAACATATTCACGCCTTTGACGGCATCAATGAGGGCAATATCTTGAGGCGTTGAAACAATCACAACACCATCAAAGTCAATGCGTTGAGAAAGGGTTATTTGAATGTCGCCGGTTCCGGGAGGCATATCAATCACCATAATATCAAGCTCGCCCCAGTTTGTTTCTTTGAGCATTTGTTCAATCGCACCGCAGGCTTTCGAACCACGCCAAATAAGAGGTGTGTCACGGTCAATAAGTGAGCCGATTGACATTGCTTTGACACCGAAGTTTTCAAAGGGCTCAAATGTTTTGCCGTCATAAGAAACAGGCGGGGTGTTTTCAAAAGATAACATTGTCGGCAAAGAAGGACCGTAAATATCCGCATCAAAGACAGCAACCTTTTGCCCTAAGTTGGCAAGCGCTAAAGCAAGATTAACCGCAGTCGTTGACTTTCCGACGCCGCCTTTGCCTGATGCAACGCCGATAATATGTTTGATGTTTTTCATATCCCACTTTTCGATTCCCGGCGTTGTCGGAGAAGCTTTTTTGCGTGTAAAGATAACTGTTGCTTTTAAAACACCTTCTGTTTTCAAAAGTTCTTTTTTCAATTCTTCCGCTTTTGAAATATTTTCGGGCGTATCAATTAAGGTAATAATCAAGCGCCCGTCAATGTTTTGAATGTTTTCGATATGTTCTGCGGGAAAATAGTTTTTGATAATCTGTTCAATATCGGACATATAAATTCCTATACAATGTGGATATCAGTTTGTGTGACGTTGTTTTTAAGATATATTTATATTATTTTATAGCAGATGGTCAACAAAAATTTTAATAGGAATGCTCAAATGGCTAAAAAAAATAATCCTTGGGAAGAAGACTTGCCGCCGCAATCGTGGGAAGCAAACGGGGAAGCAACAAGAAAAATGAAAATTGTTTCACCCATTAAAATAGCTAAACTAAACGGCTCGAAAAATGATTTCAAAATGCAAATAAAATTAATTTTTTCTGCTATTTTGTTATTATGGCTTGCATCCGGGTTCTATCAGGTTCAGCCAAGCGAACAAGGCGTTGTACTTCGTTTTGGAAAATATGTTGTTACAACTGATGCAGGATTGCATTACCATTTGCCGTATCCTATCGAAAGTGTGATTAAAGTTAATGTGACACAAGAGCGAAGCATCAATCTGGGTGTAGCCGAAAATACCTCTCAAAACAGATATATGAACAGCAATCACGCCAGCGTGGCATTAAATTCATTCACGGAAAGCCATATGTTAACCGGAGACGAGAACATTGTTGACATCAACTTAACCGTTGTTTGGAAAATCAAGGATGCAAAAGATTATTTATTTAATGTCAGAAGTCCGGATGTGACGGTTCGGGTGGCAGCCCAGTCCGTTTTACGCGAAATTGTCGGACAAAGTGAAATGCAACCGATTATCACAGGCGATCGCGGTAAGGTTGAGGCTGAAACAAAAGAAGAATTACAAAAGCTGATGGATGATTTTGGGGCGGGTATTGTGATCGTGCGCGTCAAACTACAAAAAGCTGATCCGCCAAAGCAGGTGGTCGATGCCTTTAATGAGGTACAACGTGCAAAAGCGGATCAGGAACGTTTCAAAAATGAGGCAGAGGCATATAGAAACGAAGTTTTGCCAAAAGCAAAAGGCGAGGCTGTTAAACGAGTTCAAGAAGCAGAGGCATATAAAGAAGCTGTTATCAACAAGGCAAAAGGTGATGCAGAGCGTTTTATTTCTGTTTTGAATGCATATCAGGAAGGTAAGGCGGTAACATCAACAAGGCTTTATTTGGAAACAATGGAAAAGGTTCTTTCAAAATCAGAAACGGTTGTGATTGATTCTTCTTCAAAAGGCTCAAATGTTTTGCCGATTCTGCCGATTGGCTCAAACGACAACAAGTTGCGTGAAGTTATTCCTGCTACAAAATAAGGAGAAAAAAATGAAAAATCAGATCAGATATATCGTTTTTGCATTAGTGGTATTAATTGTGATAACACTTTCAGGATCGCTTTATGTGGTCAATCAGGTTGAACAAGCCATTGTTTTGCAGTTTGGTGAGCCTGTTCGTGTTGTTCAGGAAGCCGGCTTAAAAATGAAGGTGCCTTTCATTCAAAATGTTGTCTATTATGATACGCGTTTATTAAATTTGGATCCGCCGGCTCAAGAAATTGTGTTGGGAGATAAAAAGCGTTTGGATGTAGACAGCTTTACACGTTATCAAATAGTTGATCCTTTACGCTTTTATCAAACAGTTCGGACAGAATTGCAAGCTCAAAGCAAGTTAGAAGAAATCGTCAATTCTTCCGTGAGAAATGTTTTGGGCCGAATTACACTCCAAGAATTACTCTCAGAAAAGCGTTCTCAGATTATGTCCGACATCTCAAATGCCGTTAAAAATGATGCAGCACAAATCGGGGTGAAGGTTGCTGAGGTTCGAATTCGACGTGCAGATTTACCGATAGAGGTTTTACAAGCCATAAATGATCGTATGAAGGCAGAGCGCGAACGTGATGCAAAAGAAGCACGTGCACAGGGGCAACAAGCAGCTCTTCAAATCAGAGCGACGGCAGACAAAGAAAGTACGATTATTTTGGCAGAAGCTGAAAAACAAGCTCAAATTATCAAAGGTGAGGGTGATAAAACGGCAACATCCATATGGAACAAAGCCGCCGGTAAAGATCCTGAATTTTATGCTTTTTATCGTTCAATGGAAGCGTATCGCCAGTCAATAGCGGATGGGAATAATAAACTTGTTCTCTCGCCTGATTCCGATTTCTTTAAATATTTCAAAAATAAAATGAAATAGGACATATGATATGTTTTTGAAAATATGTTTGTGTATTTTTTTGTTAAGCTTTGAAGCAAAGGCGTTAGATTCTTTTGCGCCGGTTGTTGAAAAGGTTATGCCGTCTGTTGTGAATATATCAACAGAGCTGAAAGAAAATGAGGATTCTCCGAATATCGAAAACAGTCTGTTGTTTTCAAATGACGGGCATGTGTCGTTAGGATCAGGTTTTTTTGCTGATGAGGAAGGATATATTTTAACAAACAGACATGTCGTAGAAAAAGCAAAACAAATAAATGTAACAACATATTCCGGAAAAGTTTATCGAGCTGAAATCAAGGGCGAAGATGAAATTTTAGACGTGGCTTTGCTTAAGGTTGATGCTCAAAACGAAATTGCACCGGCAAAATTTGCTGATTCGGATAACATAAAAGTCGGCGATTGGATTGTTGCGGTAGGCAATCCGTTTGGGCTTTCAAACAGTGTAACAAGCGGCATTGTTTCAGCTAAATCACGAAACATCAACGAAACCCCCTTTGATGACTATATTCAAACAGACGCCCCTATCAATCCGGGAAATTCCGGCGGTCCGATGTTTGACTTAAACGGTGAAGTTGTTGGTTTAAATACACTGATTTTTTCAAAGCAGGGAAACAGTTTGGGTGTTGGTTTTGCCATTCCGTCAAACCAACTCAAACCAATCTATGAATCATTAAAAGAAAATGGAAAAGCAGTACGCAGCTCAATCGGTGTAAGATTAAAAGAAATTGAGCAAGACAACCAAATGAGCATAATTGTCACGGAAATTATGGATTTTGATTTGGCCAAAGAAAACGATCTGGCAGTCGGAGATGTGATTTTAAGTTATGACGATAAAGCAATAACAAATTTGCGCACGTTTGAAAAAGATATAATCTGGCGCGAGCCGAACACATACGTAAAAATGCAGATAAAAAGAGATGATCAAATAAAAGAAAATCTGATCCGATTAAAAGAAATTACGGAAAAAGAAAAAGCGGTGAGCAAAAGCGAGCCGATAGCAGATGAAGGCACTTTTTATAAGCAAGTAGGATTGTTTTTGGATGGAAACAAAGTCGTTAATGTTGAGGCAGGAAGTGAGAGCGCTCAAAAGGGAATACAAAAAGGTGACGAAATTGTAAAATTAAACGGACACTCTGTTGTAGATACGGGAGATATAAAATTCTATATTGCGGAAAGCGTTTCGGAACAAAAAAAATTGCGTGTTGATTTAATGGATGTATCAGGCAACGAATATTTCGTTGATTTGGTTCCAAATGAGGCAGAATAAATGGAACGGATAGATTTTTATCATCTGCAAAAAAGCACTTTAGATGAAACATTGCCAAAGCTTGTTTTAAAAGCCTATGAAACGAAGAAAAACATAAAAATAAAAGTTGGAAATGAGCTTCGGACTGATTTTTTAAATTCGCTTTTGTGGACATTTGATGATGAAAGTTTTTTGCCGCATGGCACAAAAAAAGAAGGGTTTGCTGATATGCAACCGATATTTTTATCCTCAGATGATGAAACCCCAAATAATGCAAAAATATTATTTTTAGTAGATGGTGCGGATATAACGCCCGAAGAAAGCCAAGAATTTGAGCGAGCACTGTATATTTTTGATGGAAACAACGAAAATGAGCTCAGCAAAGCAAGACAGATGTGGAAGGCTTTCGCTTCTGCCAACATCGAGCGCCATTATTGGCAGCAAAACGACCAAGGAAAATGGGAAGAAAAAGGGCTTTAAGTGAAAAATTGCCAAAAAAAGATTGCGTTACGAACAAATAAAGCTATAATAACAAAAACAAAACAAAAACTTTGGAGATTGATTAAAATGTCTGAAAATAAAGATATTCTCGTGGCTCAAAAAGCGATTGATCGTGAGATTGAAGCCTTGGAGATTATGAAAAAAGAATTAGATGAAAATTTTAGTAAAGTTTTAGATTTGATTATAAAAATCAAAGGGCGCGTGATTGTAACGGGTATGGGCAAGTCAGGTCATATAGGTCGGAAAATTGCGGCAACTCTGGCTTCCACAGGAACACCGTCATTTTTTGTTCACCCCGGAGAAGCAAGTCATGGTGATTTGGGAATGCTCACAAACGACGATGTTGTGTTGGCAATTTCAAACGGTGGTGAATCGCGTGAACTATCAGATATTTTAATGTACTGCAAAAGATATAATATTCCGCTTATTGCAATGACTAAAAATCCGGAAAGCACACTGGGTAAAGCGGGCGATTATTTGTTAAAACTTCCAAATGACGGGGAGGCTTGTCCGTTGGGGTTGGCTCCGACTTCATCAACAACGGCAACACTTGTGTATGGTGATGCTATAGCAATTGCGTTAATGGAACGCAAAGGCTTTACTTCAACAGACTACAAACAGCGCCATCCGGGCGGAAAACTTGGTGCAATTTTGTGCAAGGTTTCTGATTTAATGCACACAGGTGATGAGATGCCGATCATTGATGAAGATGCAATTATGCAAGATGCGTTGTTGACAATGAGCGCCAAGATGTTGGGTTGCGTTGGTGTTGTTAACAAAAAAGGTGAATTAATCGGCATTATCACGGATGGTGACTTGCGTCGTTGGATGTCGCCGAAGCTGATTGAAGAAAAGGTTTCAAAAGTGATGACCAAAAACCCCAAGACAATTCGCCCGGATGTTCTAGCCAGTGAAGCTGTATATGTGATGAACAACACGGGAAGGGGTATCACAAACTTATTTGTTGTTGAAGATGGAAAACCGGTCGGGTTGATACATATTCATGATTGCTTAAGAGCCGGAGTAAATTAGTTGGTTGATGTCCAAAAAATAGATGCGTTTTTTAACGGTCAGACAAGCATTAAACAGACAAAGCGCCAAGTGGAAAGCAAACACTTGCGCGCTTTGCGTTTTGCAAAGCTTGTGATGCCATCTGTTGCCGCATTATTGATTGGACTTATTCTTGTTTTTCCGAATTTTAAAAAAAATAATATGATAACACAATCTGATGTTACGATGCCGAAAAAAGGAGAATTTGAAAAGCTTCATGCGGAAGATGCTTCTTTTTCGATGACCGATTCGAACGGAAAAATCAGTTCTTTTACGGCAGAAACAATGGATGAAACACAAAGCAAGTCAAAGGTTATCAAAATTATTAAACCGAAGGGAAAAATTCCTCTGAAAGAAAGCGATAAATTTGTTGATATTCAATCAGATGTCGGATATTTCAATCAAAAGAAGAATGTTATTCTTTTACAGCAGAATGTAAAAGCCGTTTATGACAAATCAACCCACTTAGAAACAAATGAAGCGGAGTATGATTTTAATAAAGCATACGGAAAAGGTCAGAAAGCATTATATGCGTACGGTGATTGGGGAAAACTGTGGGCAGATAGTTTTGCCTACGATAAAAATGAAGAAATTTTATATTTAAACGGCAACTCTAAATTGGTTCGTGATGACCACACAATGTATGCGCACAAACAAGCAAGGTATTATAAAGATTTGCAAAAGATAGAAGCAGAAGGAAATGTTATTTTAGATCAAGAAACGGAAAGACTATATGCCGATAAAGTGATTGTTTGGTTTGAAGATGAAAATAACTTAAAACTTAAAAAGGTTGAAGGTTTCGGCAACGTTAAAGTAGAACTTGAAGAAGCTACGGCATATGGTGATTATGGTTTATATATTCCTCAAGATAATGATGTCTTTTTAGAGGGGAATGTTTCCATTCATAAAGACGGAAATGTTATCTACGGTGATAAAGTGACAACGAACGTGGAAACAAAAATCAGTAAAATGATATCAACGAACAAAGAAAAACGTGTGTCCGGTGTTATTCGCGGTTCAAGCATCAGGAGAAAAAAGAATGAGAAAAAATAATGTTTCAGATTCTGTTTTGGAAATTTTTAATATTGGAAAAAAATATAAAAATCGCTCGGTTTTAAGAAACGTTTCGCTAAATGTTCACAGAGGCGAAGCTGTTGGACTTTTAGGTCCGAACGGTGCGGGCAAAACAACATGTTTTTATTGCGTGATAGGTTTAATTACGCCTGATTACGGCGATGTGCACATCAACGGTGAAGATATTACGAATATGCCGATGTATCAAAGAGCCAGAATGGGTATTGGCTATTTGCCGCAAGAAGCCTCAATCTTTCGCTCACTCTCTGTAGAAGATAACATTAAAGCGATTTTGGAAATTGTTGAAAAAGATGAGGGAAAACGAGAAGCAAAGCTTGAAGAACTCTTATCCGAATTTTCAATCACACATTTGCGCAAATCACCGGCGGTATCTCTTTCGGGTGGCGAACGCCGAAGACTCGAAATTGCAAGGGCTTTGGCAAGTAATCCGGATTTTATTTTATTGGATGAACCGCTTGCCGGTATTGATCCGATTGCCGTTGCAGAAATCAGATCTTTGGTTTCACAATTAAAAAACAGAGGACTTGGTGTGTTAATAACGGATCACAATGTGAGAGAAACTCTTGATATTATCGACAGGGCTTATATCTTGCACGGCGGATCTGTTTTGATGGAAGGAACGCCGGATCAGATTGTTAAAAGCAAAGAAGTCAGAAAAGTTTATTTGGGCGAAGATTTTTCAATGTAACAAAAAGCGGATAAATCCGCTTTTTTTAATCAAAGAAAAAATGATCGCACAATTCTGAAACATCAGGGTTTGAAATATCGGAAGAAACTTCAGTTAAAAAGGCTTTAACTAAAATCTTTCGAGCCTCAATTTCCGAAATTCCACGCGATTGAAGATAAAAAAGCTCATCTTTATTCAAATCACCACTCGTTGCACCATGAGAACATTTGACATCATCAGCAAAAATTTCAAGTTCCGGTTTAACATCAATTCTTGCGTCATCGGAAAGCAAGAGAGCTTTATGAATTTGATATCCTTCTGTTTGAACGGCGTTCGGATCAATATGGATCTTTCCCTGAAAAACACCGTGAGTGTTATCATTCAAAACGCCCCGAATAATTTGGTTTGATTTTGTGGATTTTGACAAATGTTCAATATCTGTTGTTGTATCTACAAAAGTTTTATCTTTAAGATTGTAGGCCGCATTGACAAGAGCAGAGGCGTTTTCTTCTTTAAGAAGAATATGTGTTTCATTTCGGGTAAGCTTCCCGCCTTTATGAAAAGCATAACTTTGATATGTTCCGCCAGATTTGATCTGAACATTAGACAATCCGATATGAACGGCATTTTCGCTTTCATCTTGGAAAAGATAATGTTTCATCAAAGCATTTTTTGAGACATATATTTCATTGACGATATTGATAAAATAAGGATTATGTTCTCCGTGATAATATTCAATCAAATCAATTTGAGCATTTTTTTCAATGACGACAATGTTATGAAGATTCTTAAAGCCGCTATCATGATTATGGTAAATTAATGCAACGGGTTTGTCCAAGGTCTTGGAAAAGCGCATAAAAACACCTTGCTCTAAATATGCGGTGTTCAACGCAGCAAAAGGAAATTTGCTTAAATCAAACTTGTTAAGATAAGCGGTCAGGCTATGGTCCAAGAATGCATCTAAAAGGCTTGAAATTTCAACACCGTCAACGGGTGAAAAATGTTCATGCAAAGCCCCGTTGCAAAAATGATATTCGTATGTGGGAAAAGATAAAAAAGCATCATGACAATGGCAATGAGCATTATCGCAACAGTTCGAAGAGGGCAAAAACATCTCTTCAGAAATATAAGAAGAAATAGGCGTATATTTAAATGGTTCGTCTTTTTTATCCGGAAAGCCGAAAAAAGCATCTTTGCCCTTCTGTCTTAAACCGAAAAGGGCAGGAATATCATCACCGTCAAGAGATATGTTATTTAAAAAATCTAGCATTTTGCCCCTTTAATAAAATCACTATATCCTTTTGCCTCAAGCTCAAGAGCTAGGTTTTTATCACCGGTTTTAATGATGTGTCCGTCTGCAAAAACGTGCACAAAATCAGGTTCAATATATTCAAGCAAATCCTGATGGTGGGTGATAATGAGCAAAGAGCGTTTGCCATCAAGCAAGCTGCGAATGCCGCTCGAAACAACTTTTAGGGCATCAATATCAAGTCCGGAATCGGCTTCATCCAAAATGGCAAGTGAAGGTTTCAAAAGAGCCATTTGAAGGGTTTCCATACGTTTCTTTTCACCACCTGAAAAACCGACATTAACAGCACGTTTAAGCATTTCTTGAGAAATTCCCAATTTTTCAGATTCTGCCTTAACCAGTTTCATAAAACCCATCGTATCAAGTTCGGGTTCATTGTTATATTTTCGTTTGGCATTCAAAGCATATTTTAAAAAGGTCATAAAAGACACACCGGGTATTTCAACAGGATATTGCATAATCAAAAATAATCCTTCGCAAGCCCGCTCTTCAGCAGAGAGTTCAAGCAGATTTTTACCATTAAAAAACACATCACCTTTTGAAATTTTATATCCCGGTTTTCCGGTTAAAACATGTGAGAGTGTTGATTTTCCGGCACCGTTCGGACCCATAATGGCATGAACTTCGCCTTGATGAATTGTTAAACCGAAGTTTTTAATGATTTCCTTATCATCAACGCCGGCATAAAGATTTTTGATTTCAAGGATAGGTTTATTTGTCATGTGTCTTTTCCCATTCATCTAAATATTTTTCAATTTCTTTTAACTTGTTTTTTTTATACGATTCGACTTGATCTTTGATATGATAACAGCATTTGAGTTGCTCAAGCATAATTTCAACATCAGCTGTTTCTTCAATAATTGAATCAATGTTATTCTTTTTGCGATTGACATTTTTTAAAATCTCTTTTGTCAGCTCACTCATTTCTTCAATAGTCTGAAGAATCTGGTGTTCATCGGAGAAAACTTTTAGTGTGCGGTGGTAAACATCTGTTTTTTTCATCCGACACTTCCTTCTAAGCTGATATTAATAAGTTTTGCAGCCTCAATAGCAAATTCCATCGGGAGCTTTTGCATAACCTCTTTGCAAAAACCGTTAACGATAAGCCCGACAGCTTGCTCCTCACTCAAACCTCTTTGTAAACAATAAAAAAGCTGTTCTTCGCTGATTTTTGATGTTGTCGCCTCATGTTCCAAAACAGCGGTTCTGTTTTCATTTTCGATATAAGGAACGGTATGCGAGCCGCAAGTCGATCCGATAAGAAGACTGTCACATTGTGAATAATTACGTGAATTTTCAGCTCCCTTAACAACCTTAACAAGTCCGCGATATGTTTGATTGGAGTGGCCGGCTGAAATGCCTTTGGAAATGATGCGAGAGGTTGTGTTTTTGCCGATATGAATCATTTTTGTGCCGGTGTCTGCCTGCTGAAAATTATTTGTAATGGCAACCGAATAAAATTCACCGGAAGAGTTGTTCCCCTGCAAAATGCAAGAAGGGTATTTCCATGTGACGGCAGAACCTGTCTCAACCTGTGTCCATGAAACTTTTGAATTATCCCCGCGACAAGCTGCACGTTTAGTCACGAAATTATAAACGCCGCCTTTGCCGAATTTATCGCCGGGATACCAGTTTTGAACAGTCGAATATTTAACCTCGGCATCTTTTAAGACAACAATTTCAACAATTGCCGCATGAAGCTGATTTTCATCGCGCTGAGGGGCAGTACAGCCTTCTAAGTATGAAACATAGCTTTCTTCATCGGCAACAATAAGGGTTCGCTCAAATTGACCGGTATTTTGAGCATTGATTCTGAAATATGTTGAAAGTTCCATAGGGCAACGAACGCCTTTGGGTATATAAACAAACGAGCCGTCGGTAAACACGGCGGAATTAAGGCAGGCAAAGAAATTGTCGGTATAAGGCACAACAGAACCCAAATATTTTTGCACCAAATCAGGGTGCT
>OMQZ01000082.1 GCA_900313355.1 uncultured Rhodospirillaceae bacterium | reverse complement strand
TTTTTTTTGTAATGCTTTCGATTAATTTGAACTTTGTGTCACGATGTTCAGCCTTTGACATCACGGCTAAAACGATTGCCGGGAATCCGGCTCCGGAACCGATGTCATAGACCAATTTTGAATCACTGTTCAAATGCGCAAACAATTGCGCCGAATCGGCAATATGTCTTGTCCATATTTGGTCCAAAGATTTTGGGCTGACAAGGTTCATTTTCGATTGCCATTCGGTTAAAATATTGACATATCGAGATAAAATGTCAAATGTTTCACGTGAAACATGGTATGTGTTCATAAAGTCGTTCATGAGTCTTTTTATAAAGGAAGAAAAAGACAATATAAACGACATTTAAAATGTTATGAACAGAGATTTTGTAATTTTAATCTTTTTTTGCAGTTGAATTTTTGAAGTGTTTTTTCAGCAAGATCAAAATATGTTCCGATTTGGTCGGTCGCGTGGGCATCATCACTGATGATTATGGGGGTGTTTTGTTCGATGAGCTTTTTTAAAATACTCTCTGAAGGATAAAAATGACCGAGCTTTCGGATTCCTTTTGTACTGATCTCACAGCCGGTGTCTGTCTCTTTTAAGGCTTTGAGAATCTCGTCAATTTCTTTTTGATAGTCTGATTGTTTGTATGAGGGTGTTTTTTGAGCGTAATCAATGTGAGCTAAAAAAGAAAAGAGATTCGTTTCAATAGCTTGGCGCATTGTTTTAAAATGGCGCTTTAAATACACCGTTATATCTTCCGGGGCTTGGTCTTTTGACTCTTCAAAGCGCCAGATGTCGTAAATATCTTCTCCGTTCTCACTCATAAAAAAGTGGTTGCCTGAGATAAGATAGTCATAATCTATTTGCTTTAAGAAATTTTCAAGCTCTTCTTTCCAACCGCTATATGTAAAGAAGTCGACTTCATATCCGACCATCGTTTTTATTTTTAATTTTTTGCCTGTATTGCGAATTTCTTCAGCGTGTCTTTTGCATGGCTCAATCATTTCTTCAAAGGTTTGGTGAGCAAGATTTTTAATGTTATTGTAGGCAGGTGATTGTTTGATGTTTTTGTGAACGGTTAAATGATCTGATATGCCGATTGTTTCAAACCCAAGATTTTTAGCACAAAAAATCATTTCCTCAACTGTATTTTCACCGTCTGAAAAAATGGTGTGGGTATGAAAGGTTGAATTTTGCGTCATTTTTTTAAATGTCCTAAAACGGCTGTGATTGCTGCCGGTGTCATTCCCGGAATTCTTGAAGCCTCGCCGATTGTTGAGGGTTTTACTTTTGTCAGCTTTGAAACAATTTCTCTTGAAAGCCCGCCTATTTTTGAATAATCAATGTCGTCTTTAATTTTTAGGTTTTCGTCTTTTTTGAAAACTTCAATATCTGCCATTTGTCTTTTAATGTAACCGGCATAGGTTGATTCAATTTCAATCTGTTCGATAACTTTCGAATCGAAGTCGTTGATTAAAGGAAATAAATTACGGATTGTTTCACGTGAAACATTTGCGTAACCCAGAAGATTAAATAGCGTTCGAGATGTTCCGTCATGATTGATTGAGATGCCGGCATTTTTAAGGTCTGCATAATTTATTTTTGTTGCGAGAGCATATTCGCGCAAAGATTCAATTTGATCTTTTTTAAGCTTGAATTTTTGATATCTTTCTTTGCCGACCAGTCCGATTTCATATCCTTTTTGCGTCAGACGCTGATCTGCATTGTCTGCTCTTAAATAAAGACGATATTCTGAGCGGGAAGTAAACATTCGATATGGTTCGTCAACGCCTTTTGTGATGAGGTCGTCGACCATAACGCCGATGTAGCCCTCACTACGATCAATCGTTAATGTTTTGTTTTTTGAAACAGCTTTTAAGGCAGCATTTGCGCCGGCAAGCAATCCTTGGGCCCCGGCTTCTTCATAACCGGTTGTTCCGTTGATTTGCCCGGCTAAAAACAGATTTTTGATTTTTTTAACCTCAAGCGTGTTGTTTAGTTCTTGAGGGCTGACAAAATCATATTCAATTGCATAAGCGGGGCGCAGGATTTTAACGTTTTCAAGGCCTTTAATTGTATGTATAAACGCATCTTGAACATCAGCCGGCAAAGAAGTGGAAATCCCGTTCGGATAAACAACGTTTGTGTTGTAACCTTCGGGCTCCAAAAAGATTTGGTGAGATGTTCTGTCAGCAAACTTAACAAGTTTGTCTTCAATGCTCGGACAATAGCGCGGACCGACACCTGTAATTAAGCCTGAAAAAAGTGCACACTTTGAAAAGTTGTCACGGATAATTTTGTGCGTTGTTTCGTTGGTGTGGGTGATGTAACAATCAATTTGTTTTTGAGGCAGGCTATCAGTTAAAAAAGAAAACGGTTCGGGGTTTTCATCACCGCTTTGTTTTTCGAGAATATCCCAATTTATGGTGTTGGAATCAAGGCGAGCAGGGGTTCCGGTTTTGAGTCTGCCGAGTGTTAACCCCATTTCTTTTAAATACGGTGTTATACCTGAACAAGCAGGGTCGCCGACGCGCCCACCGACAGAGGTTTCATGACCAATGAACATAACACCGTTCAAAAATGTTCCGGTTGTTAAAACAACGGCTTTTGATTCGATTTTTTCGCCCGATTTTAAGATTACACCATGAATTTCGGCATTGTCAAAAATAAGCCCCTCGACAGATGCTTCAATGATTTCAAGATTTTCGGTTTTTTGGAGTTCTTGGAGCATGTATTTTTTATAAAGTTCTCTATCTGCCTGAGCACGCGGACCGCGAACGGCAGGCCCCTTTGATGAATTGAGCATACGAAATTGAATGCCGGCCTTGTCGATTACTTTTCCCATCAAGCCGTCAAGAGCATCAATCTCGCGCACAAGGTGGCCTTTTCCTAAGCCGCCGATTGCCGGATTGCAAGACATTGCGCCGATGGTTGATATCTTGTGTGTGATAAGAGCTGTCTTTGCGCCAATTCTGGCAGAAGCTGCCGCTGCTTCACAGCCTGCGTGTCCGCCACCAACGACGATAACATCAAACAAATTTTTCATGCTTTTTTTCCTTTAATTTGAGGCATCATACGCTTTTTTATGCAAATTTCAAGAGAAAACATAAAAAAAGAATTCGGTCTGAGCCGAATTCTTAAAGAGCATTTTTTTAGTTTAGCGCTTGAGAATGATAGAGGGCAGGTTGATGTTGTAGAAGTTCTGCATTCCTTCGTCGGAAGAATTGAACGTTGCAAGAGGAACTTTTTTTCCTCCCTCAATCCAGAAATAGCCTTCCGGAACAGCGGGTTCGCCGATTTTTTCGCGGAGCATGTTCAAAACCCGAAAGTTGCTTTTGAGCGTTTCGACATCGTGATTGTTCAAAAGTTGCCCGTTAAAATCGTGGGCAAAAACCTGAGCTTTGATGAACTCATCGGCACCTCTTTTTCCGGATATATCGTGAATAACCAGATTTGGAGAAAGACGATAACCGATAATCGGGATGCTTTCGCGAATTTCGGGTGTTTCGACGCCGTCGTTGTAAACATAACAAGCATCGACGATAGCCGCAGGAACATTTTTGATTCTTTCCTTAAAAGAGGGGTCGCCGACAACAACGCGCTGTTTCGGTTCAATGAGAACCGCGACGATAAATAAAAGCGCAAAAAAGATAAGGGCTAGAATAGTTAGTGGTGACATAAATATAAGGTGTTAAAATAATTTTCAGTTAGGCTCAGTTTTAGGCGATTCTCTTTTATTCGTCAATAAAAAAATTTAAATTTATTTTTTAAATACATTGTTCGATGCTTTAAATTCAATTCTTTTCATAACCTATTGTTTTTAGATTCTTTTTTCGTTTTCTTTAATTTTTGTCAGCAAAAAACAGCTTTATTTTTGTTAACTATTTTTTAAATACACCGTTCTAAACTTAAAGATTCAACTTTGAAGTCTAAGTTGCTGTTTTTAAAATAAAGATTTGATTGTTTATTTTCCGATACAGAATGAGCCGAAGATTTTATCTAAGATTTCATCAACTTCTATCTGTCCGGTGATTTTGCCAAGAGCGCGAGCGGCAAGGCGAATATCTTCTGCGGACAGTTCAATCGGTTTGTTGAAACTGAACATTTCAAGGTTTTCAAGACATTCTTTTAAGGATTCGCGATAGCGCGCACGAGTGATAATTTGGGTTGACTGAGATGAAAATGTGTTTTGAATTGTTGATTTGATTTTATCAAATAATTGAGGCAATCCGTCTTTTGTTTTTGCGGACAGTAAAAGACAACCTTCTTTTTCAAGAGCGGATTTTTGGGCAGGTTTTAGCAAATCTGACTTGTTTGCGATGTATATCGTTTTGTTTTTATCTAAATTATGGAAAATTTCAGGGGTGTCTTTTGAACCATCAAAAACGGCTAAAATTAAATCAGCCTCTTTTGCTTTTGAGCGGGCAATTTCGATGCCTTGTTTTTCGATTTCGTCATCAGATTGGCGCAAGCCTGCCGTATCGGTTAAAATAACGGGGTAGCCCGCGACATCTAAATGAACATCTATCGCATCACGTGTTGTGCCGGCAATGTTTGAAACTATGACAGCCTGTCTTTGAAGAATTGTGTTAATTAAGCTTGATTTTCCGGCGTTGGTCGGACCGGTTAAGACAACACGAAATCCTTCGCGCATGCGTTCACCGAAATCAGAAGAAGAGAGGTGTTCTTTTATCTCTTTTTTGAGTTTAAATACGGTGTTCAGATTCTTTTCTACGATTGAATCGGGGATATCTTCTTCGGGAAAATCAATATAAGCCTCAAGATAAGCATAAACTTCAAGAAGATTTTCACGCCAAGAAGAATAAAGGTTTTTTAAGTTTCCTGACATTTGACGCAGGGCTTGTTTTTGTTGCTCCTTTGTTTCGGCATCAATCAAGTCTGCCAAACCTTCAGCCTCAGTTAAGTCCATCTTTTGGTTGTAAAAAGCTCGCTTTGAAAATTCACCGGGTTCTGCAAGGCGGAAATTTTTAATTTTTGAGAGATTTTCGATAATTAAGGCTAAAACGGCTTTTGAACCGTGACATTGAATTTCGACAATATCTTCACCCGTGAAAGAATGAGGAGCCTTAAAATAAAGAACAAGCGCATGGTCTAAGGGTTCTTGCGTTTCCGGATTGTGAAGTTGTGTGAAGTATGCGTAACGCGCTTTGAGGCTTGAGGTGTTAAGCGAAGACATCTTTTTTAGAGCCGTTAGGGCGTGTTTTCCGGAAATGCGGATAACAGCAACGCCTGATTTTCCGTAAACGGTAGAAAGCGCATATATTGTTTGTTCGGACATGAAAGCTCCTTCATAAATATTTAAGGGGATAATATATCATTCGGATTGGTTGGTCAAGTCTGAGAATAGCGAAAATAAAAAAGTGAGAATATGGGGTGAAATGGTATTTTGGGGTTTTTATGACTCTGGAGAGGGGGTTTATGATTTTTTAATGTTCGTATCGTATTGTTGTTAAAATTGCTTTCAGTGAGGCTTAAACGGACTCTTTTTTTTGGGATTGAAAATGAAGAAAAAATTGCTTATTTGGGATTTTGACGGCGTCGTTGCCGATACGGAAAAGTTATGGCTCTACAATCGTATGGTGACATTAAATGAAGATTTCGGTCTGAACTGGGATGAGCAAACCGTTCGGAAAAATCTGTTGGGAATGAGCGACAAAACAAAAAGAGAAGTTTTGGATAAGATGGGCATCGTCACATCAGACGCGTTTTGGGAAAAAAACAGGCAGATGGATTGGGAAGTTATGCTTTCAAAAGGATTTAAGCCGACAGAGGGGATAACGGATATTTTTAAGATGAAAAATATTAAACAATGTATTGCGACAGGAACTCTTAGGGAAAAGATGAAAATAAAAATTGAGGTTTCGAGCATCGGTGAATGGTTTTCGCAAAAAAATGTTTTTACGGCTGATCAGGTTTTGCACGGAAAGCCGGAACCGGATTTGTTTTTATATGCTTGTGAAAAAATGGGCGAAAAACCGGAAGATTCAATCGTTGTTGAGGATTCGGTTGCCGGTCTTAAAGCTGCCATTAAGGCAGGGTGTTTGCCTGTTGCATTTGTGAAATATGCGCTTCAAGGAGATGAAGAATATTTTAATGATATCAAAACAATAGGTGTTGAAAATATTTTTGATAATATGGAAGATCTCAAACGATTCATTTTGAACAAAATGTAAAGGAAAGATTAACCTTTAAGAGGTAAAACGATACTTGACTTTTTAGCCGAAGAGTGCTAGTTTTAAATCCTAATTATTTTTATATACAAGAGAAAAGAATGGTTAATGTAAACGAAAATAATGCCTATAAAAGAGGGCAAGAACTTTTAGACAGCGGTATGTATAAAGAAGCCATCGAGCAATTTGATGCCGCAATCAAAGAACAACCGGATTCTTGGAAAGCTATAAACTCCAAAGGTTTTGCTTTTCAGAAAATGAGTAAATACACAGAAGCCGTGGAATGTTTTGATAAGGCTTTGCAAATCAATCCTAAATCAGTTGAGGTTTTAAATAACAAAGGCGTTACGCTCAGTATGCGTGGTCTTTATAAAGAGGCTATTGAGTGTTTTGACGGGGCTTATAAAGCTGATCCGACTTCTTTGGAAGCCTTAAATGGTAAAGCTATTGCTTTACAGCATATGTTTTTATTTAAAGAAGCTTTAGATGTTTTGGAACAGGCGATGAAAGTTGATCCGAAACATCCGCAAACGCTTTTGAGTATTGCCGTAACGCTTCAAAAATTAAAACAATATGACCGTTCAATCTCTTTCTTTAAGAAGGTGCTTTCAGCTGATAAAAATAATGTTAAAGCTTGGAACGGAATTGGTGTGACCTATCAGCTGATGGGCGATAATGAAGCCGCATTGAAGTGTTTTACGAAGATTTTGAATATTAACAGCTCCGAAATTCAAGCATGGATTTCTATCGGTTTTGTTTATCAAAAAATGTTTAAGTTTAAAGATGCCTTAAAGTGCTATAAAAAGGCTCAAACCTTTATTGGCGGCAGATATCATCACAAAATGTATGACGGCCTGGCATCTTGTTTAACAAAACTTTCGGAATTTGATCAGGCGATAGAAGTTTATAAGCAAATTTTCCAACACGAAGAAGGCAAGAAAAAATGGGATGC
>OMQZ01000085.1 GCA_900313355.1 uncultured Rhodospirillaceae bacterium | reverse complement strand
CAAGTCTTTTTTTAAGAATTATTTAAAAATTTCAAAAATCTTTTGATTCAAGTTAAAGTTTGTGGCAATCAAATCACCGGTTTTGCGGACTTCATTCATTCCTTCAATGCGAATGTCTTTTTGATTTATGGAGCGAATCGTGCCACCGGCCTCGGTAATCATCAAGATGCCTGCATAAATCGAGCAAAGGTGATTTGCAAGGCTGACAGAAGCATCAAATTTTCCGCCTGCAAGATAAGCTAAATCAAGCGCTATTGAGCCGCTGATGCGCAAATTTCCGGTTTTCTTTAAGATTTTAGAATGCAAATCGCTGATGTCTGAAGGCTTGTTCTTAAAAGACGAAGTTGAAGAAACGAGCGCCGACTCGAGTTCTTTTGAGGACGAAACACGCAATCTTTCATGGTTTCGGTAACCTTCTTTGAATGCTCCTTTGCCTTTTTGAGCAAAAAATGTTTCATCACGCGCCGGATTATAAACCACGCCGCATATAATTTCTTCATTTTCAATTAAGGCAACGCTGACGGCAAAATCAGGATTTCCGTGAGCAAAGTTAATCAGCCCTTCAATCGGCGAAATTGCAAAATATGAGTTGCCGACAATTTTATCTGACGGGGTGAAGACAGGAACATCCGGTCTGATTTTGGAAAGCTCGACTTTTAAGTTTTGCTCTAAACGGGTGTATGAATTCATTACAAAAGTTTTGATGCTTTTGATGGAATTTTGAAGTTGTTCCAGCTCGGCAAAGTCACGATCAAGCGATGAAGATGATTTTTTTGTGGCATCAACAATGCTTGTGAGTAAGGGCGAAATGTATGGCATTATTTTGCTCTTTCGACATAGTTGACTTCAGTTGTGCCGACAACAATTTTTTCACCGACACCGATAAACGGCGGAACCATAATGCGCACACCGTTATCTAAAATTGCGGGTTTGTAGGAAGAAGCTGCCGTTTGACCTTTGATGACAGGTTCTGTTTCAACAACCGTGCAGGTTACTTGAAGAGGCAATTCAACAGAAATCGGACGACCGTTGATATGAGAGATACGCACAACCATGCCATCTGTTAAAAACGGACGAGAATCGCCTAAAATATCCGAAGGCATATTAAATTGTTCAAATGTTTCATTTTCCATAAATGTTAAACCATTGCCATCTTCAAATAAAAATTGGCAATCTTTGTCTTCAACCATCATTTTTTCAATGGTGTCTTCCGTGCGGAAACGCTCGTTTGTTTTTGTGCCTTCTTCAACAGATTTCATTTCGACCTGCATGAAAGCGCCGCCTTTTCCGGGTTTAATGTGTTGTGCTTTGGTGATTGTCCACGGTTTTCCTTTGTATTCAATAACCCAACCGATACGGATAGAGCCTGCAAGTTGTTTCATATTAAATTCTCCTATTTACAATTTTAAAAAGTGATTGTTTTTGTGAACCCAGATATACACGAGTTTTAAAATTTTGCAAGAGTTTTTTTATTGCTTTTTATATTTGCAGCTATTTATCTAAAATCACAAAATCGGTTTCAAAAGACGGATAGTCGATGTTCTCTTGAGGGTATAGGGCCGACTGGATTAAAAACATTTCATTATACCAAGAGGTTAGTTCTTTGATTTTGTCTGATCCGTCTTTCCATGCTTTGAAAATAATGAAGTCAGGTTCACATTCAGAAACAAGCATCGCTTCATGGCGGCGGTTTCGGCAAATGGCACCGATAAATTTATTTTTTAAATCTTTTGTGAGCTTTTTATAATCAGCAGCAATGTGTTGTGATTTTGACAGATCGAGAATTATTCCATCAAGTTTGTAAGCAAGGCAATCGCTTAAAGATAAGGCTAAAACAAGTTTTTCTTTTGCTTTGGCTTTTAAGGCAAATTCGTTTTTGAAATGGGAAGAAAGGCCTTCGTCTAAGATAAAACATTCAAATTTTTTATCGTCTATCGGGCTTAAATCTTCATGGGATATTTTTAATATAATTTTTTGCATAATGTTTTATTGTTTCTTGTCAATTCATAAAAAAAGGTTATGATAAACAATAATTCATTTTTTTTGAAAAAGAAAGATAATTTTATGGAAACTCAAAACTTAGAGCAAACAGAACAAGCGATAAGTCGATTGAAAGAAAGCGTCAGTACTTTGTCGAAAGTTGTTGATGTTAAGCGCGCAGCGATTGCACAAAAACAAGAAGCTTATCATAACAATATGGCAGAAAAAGCACGGCAAATCGAAGAGCTGCGCAAGGCGTTAAATATGGCCGCCCAAAAGATTGGTGAGAGTGTTGAGAATATTGATGAGGTAATCAGAGAAAATGGCTCAGGTAACAATTCAAATTAACGGACGAGAATACGGTATCGCTTGCGGAGACGGTGAGGAAGCACATATTATTGAGCTTTCAAGAATTTTGGATGAAAAAGCCAAGCTGTTAACGCAAAACGGCGCACAAATTAATGAGAACCAGTTGCTCGCGATGGTTGGTCTTTT
>OMQZ01000087.1 GCA_900313355.1 uncultured Rhodospirillaceae bacterium | reverse complement strand
CCGTGCCTCATGTCTTCCCGTGGAAGTAATGCGCTACCGAGTGAGAAAAACCAGAGAGTTGTTTGCCGTGAGGTGAACAACTCTTTTTGTTTTGTGTAAGTTTTAAAATAAGCTATACATCGACGGATTTTTGATTTATAGTGCTCTCGTTGAGTGAATATAAGGGTTATATGATGAAATATTTAAAAAAATATCCGTTTCAAGTGTTTTTATTTTTGCATTTTATGTTGTGGAGCTTTCTGCCGTTGTTGAGGAGAGCTTTGCCAATGGACAGCATTGAAGCCGTTTCTTGGGGAATGTATTGCGATTTTGGCACAAACAAGCATCCGCCCTTGTCAGGCTGGCTTGCGAACTTTTTTTATAGTATCATAGGTTTTGAGCAACCTTATGCGATTTATGCTTTGAGCCAAATTTGTGTGTTGGTCGGATTTATTTATATTTATCGAATTGCAAGATGTTTCTTGTCTAAAGACAGGTCTGTTTTTGCAGTTATGGTTCTTGAAGGGGTTATTTTTTACGGATTTAGCGCAATTGAATACAATGTTAATGTTGTTTCACTCGCGTTATGGCCTATGTGCGTCTTTTATTTCCACCGAGCACTCAAAAAAGATGAGTTCAGAGATTGGGTATTAACGGGATTGTTTGCCGGTCTTAATCTTTTTAATAAATATACAAGCGGGGTTCTTCTGTTTTCTATGGCTGCCTTTATGCTCTATAACAAAAATGCACGCTCAAAATTTAAAACTTTTGGTCCGTATTTGTGTTCGTTAATTTGCATCATTGTAATTTTGCCGCATTTGATTTGGCTCTATCAGAATGATTTTGCTTCGCTGTCTTATTTTGTGGGCAGAGGGTCTCGCGATGACTTGGCAAATTGGCCAGTCTTAAAACATTTTGCGTATCCGTTAAAATTTGCGTTGGCACAAATTCTTTTTTCTTTGGGCTCCCTTTTGATTTATGGCATCGCTTGGTATAAAGAAAAACACGTCGATAATAAATTAACGCGTACGCAAAAGGACTTTTTGCTGATTTTGGGATTGTTGCCAGTATGTTTGATGATTTTAACCAGTTTTGTTTTTGGTGTGAAACTCAAAAGTATGTGGGGATTTCCTTGCGCTTATCTTTTAGGTGTTTTGATGTTTGCCTTCCTGCCTTGTAAGCTGACAGATGTTTTTAAGAAAAAAATATATCTCGGCGTTTATGTAATAATGGCTTTGATGCTGATGGCTCAAATGATGATTATCCTTTTAAATAAGAGCGACAAATTTCAGCTTGACGCAAAAGCTTTTGGACAAACAGTTGAAGAGCTTTGGTATCAAAAAAACGGACGCGTGCCTTTGGAATATGTCGCGGGCGACGTTTGGTGGGCAAATAATGCGGCCCTTTTTGCGCCATCAAGACCAAAACCGATTATTTGGGGAGATTTGAAACAAAATCCGTGGTTCGACGCAAACGATGTCGCAAATAAGGGAGCTCTTATTTTAACAAGCGGTGAGGGCGAATATAATGCGTTGCGTAAAAAAATGATGTTTGTGTCTTCGCCTCAAATTTTGGAAGTCGAAGTTCAGAATCGCGTTGGCAAGAAAAAGACAAAACGTGTTTATTATGGCTTTTACAATGTTTCGGGAGATAAATAGATGAAAACAGTCAGCATTGTCGTTTCAGCTTATAATGAAGAAGGTAATATAGAAAAACTTTATGATGAGCTCAAAAAAGAAATAGATAAGGTTTCAAAGGTTTGTTTTGAAATTTTGTTTGTGAATGATGGCAGTTCGGATCAAACTTTTTCAAAAATACAAAAGCTTGTTGATCTGGATAATAGGGTTAAAATGGTTAACTTAAAACGCAATTTCGGTCATGAAATTGCGATGACTGCCGGCATGGATTATGCAAAAGGGGATGCCGTGATTTTTATGGATGCGGATTTACAGCATCCTCCTGTTTATATTCCTCAAATGGTTGATGCTTGGCTTGAGGGGGCAGAAATTGTTTTAACAAGGCGTGTTGATAATGTTGCAACATCTTGGTTTTATAAGCTTTGTGCCAAAACGTTTTATTTTATTTTGAATTTGCTTTCGGAGACGAAAATCGGTGAGAGTATGCCTGATTTTAGGCTTATTGATCGTAAATATGTCGACTTTTTGAAAGGATTTAATGAACAAGACAGGCTTTTTAGAGGATTGCTCAGCTGGATTATGCCGAATGACAAAGTTAAGGTTATTGATTTTGTAGCGCCGAATCGTTTCAGCGGCGTGAGTAAATACAATTTTTTCAAAAGTTTGAAGCTTGCTATTGACAGCATTACGCAATTTTCGGTTCGTCCGCTTCATTTGGCAACATGGTTCGGATTTGCGGGAGCTGCGTGTTCGATTTTGCTCGGGCTGTGGGTGATTTTTGAGCATTTTGTGCAACACAATCCAACCCCGGGGTATGCGACAATCGTTTCCGTTGTCGGTTTTGTCGGAGCGGTTCAGTTGATAACTCTCGGAATTATCGGAGAATATATCGGCAAAATTCATATTGAGGTGAAAAAACGTCCGCTTTATTTGGCTGATTTGATTGAAAGTAAAGATGATAAAAATGGAAAATAAAATTATTTTTAATGCTGATGATTTTGGAATCAGCTATGGTGTTAATCAGGCGATAGAAAAAGCCTATCATAAAGGGATATTAACCGCAGCCAGTTTGATGGTTAATCAAAAATATGCCCTTGAGGCGGTTGAACTTTCCAAAAAGATGCCGAATTTAGATTTGGGCTTGCATGTGAATTTAACAAATGAATATCCTGCCTCAGATGCTAAAAGGTTGCCGCTTTTGACAGGAAATGACGGAAAGTTTCGTAATGGTTTTCTGAAATTAATGCTTTTGGCGATTTTTAAGTCTAAAGAACTTCGTAAAGAGGTTAGGGAAGAAATGGAAGCCCAAATCATAAAAGCGCAAAAAATGGGTGTGAAGATAGGTCATATTGACAGTCACAGGCATGTGCATATGATTCCCCTAATTTTTAAGGAAATGCTTTCGCTTAAAGAAAAATACGGCATTGAACGCATCAGAGTTATAAACGAATCGGCCTTTATGACCATGAAGACCAACAAAAGAAAAAGTTATCTTTTAGATGGCGGTTTGATTAAATATTTTCTGTTGAAATTTTTCTCGATTTTGAATGGCTATGTAAGCAACACTTATTTTTATACAATGCTTTATACATGTAAATTGTCTGAAGAACACTTCCAAAAGGTTTTGGTTCCGAGAGGTTTTGATTGTGTTGAAATTATGATTCATCCGAGCGTTACAGAAACGGACAAAGATCATCTTGAAGATATTTTTGATCAAAATATTCTGGCTCATTGGCGCGATGAAGAATTGAAAACATTGCTTAATAAAAAACTTTTAAATAATTTTTGTTTTGGTTGCAAATATCCTTTTTTATATGAACTTTATTTTAAGCTTGAAGGGCTTTGGTTTTCAAGAGTTCCGGAAAAACTGCGTTTTTTGTTGGTAGGTGGCTTTAATACGGTTTTTGCCTATGGTGTTTATGCATTTTTGCTGAAATTGTTGCGACTGCCTTATATGCTTGCGCTTGCTGTTCAATATTTTATTACAATCAATGTTTCGGTTTTTACGATGCGTTATTATGTCTTTCGAAGCAAAGGCGATGTTATTGCAGAATTTTTGAAAGCATGGAGCGTCTATATTTCTTTGTTTTTTGCCAACACCTTAGGCCTTTCTTTTTTGGTAGAGGTTTGTGATATTGATGAACTTTGGGCACAGGGTTTGTATTTAATTTTTTCCACCATCATCACTTATCTCTTGCATAAATACTTTTCTTTTAGTAAAAAAGTAAATAAAAAGAAAAGGTTAAAAGAATAAATTGAACTAATGGACTATGGGCACCCGACTATGAAACAAATTACACCAATTGTAGGAATATCTAAAATCATCGCACCTTATAATGGAATTATTTGCGGATTTGATGGTGTTTTAACAAAAGGAAACGGCATTTCTTCTGAGGCGCTGAAAGCTCTCAAAAAAATGTCGGAAGCCGGAAAAGAAATCGTTATTTTATCAAACACCGCTTTAAGAGTTTATGAAATAGTTCAAATGCTTGAGGATGTCAATTTTGATCTGAGCTCTTTGAGGGCCGTTATTACCGCCGGTGAAATTGTTCATTATAAACTTAAAAACACATTTCAATACGGGCGCAAATATTATAATCTTGGCTCCTCAGTGACAGAAAGCATTTTTGCCGGATTAGGGTATCAAAAAGTTGATGATTTGGGGCGGGCTGACTTTGTGTTTATCGGAGATATTCAATCTTCTAAAATGGATTTGGATGATTATAAGCCGGATTTGCAAGAGGCTCTTTCGATGAGATTGCCCCTTGTGTGTGTCGGTGCAGATGTTTCAAGGCATATGCTGGGAGAAGTATGTTTGAGTGCAGGAGCTGTCGCAGAACAATATGCTGTTATGGGCGGTGATATTACAACTATAGGAAAGCCGGATAAAGATATTTTATTATATGCCAAAGAGGCTTTTTCTCAAAATGTTTCTAAAATTTTGTTTATCGGTGACAGCTTTTCATCAGATGTGCGTTCGGCTGCTATGTTACAAACCGATTGTGTACTGATTTCTAAGGGTATTCATATGCATACATTAGGTGAAGGCTATATTCCGGATGTTCAAAAAGCGCGTCAGCTTGCAATCAATTATGATGCATACCCTGATTATTTGATTTCAGGACTTCGTTGGTAAGGAGGCTATTATGGTAAAGCGAAAATTGGAATGGTACGAATATCTCATTTTTGGTCTTTTGTTTCTGTTTGTTATAAATCTTTTAACAACGCGGTTGATTGATGTGCGTGTCCGCAAAATTTGCCCGATTGTTCAACAAACTCGCACAATTTCATCAAAAGAAGCCGAGGTTTTCTTAACTCATTGGCAAGAATATGTCAAACGCGGTTATATGGCAAAAGTGCCGGAAGATTTTGCCTTTGACGGGGTGAGGCCGGAAGAAAGGTTGCCTTGGATTGTTCAAAAATGGTTTGAAAAAAGATGTATCGATCCTAAGCGTTTTTATTATACGGAACAGCGCTTCAGAAGTATTTTGAAAGCACAAGAACTTTTGAAGCATACGCAAAGAGTTATTGATGTTTTTGAATCTCAAATCGAAGCGACAAAAGATGAAACTCAAAAACAATGGTATCGGACATTAATTGAAGAACAAAAGCAAATGTCAAAAGTTGAGGGTATTTCTGATGATGAGCTTGCAATTGTTGCCGGTCGAGAAGGAAAAATCAGAGAAATTTTAAGATAAAATTATTTTTCTTTGTTTTTGCGTTCTTTTTTCGAAATAAAAAGCTTTGTTTTGTTAATAAAATTATAACTAATCTTTTTTTATACTGACCTCATTATCGTATTCAAAGATAAGGGTCAAGATATGTCCAAAATAAAATTAAAAAACATATTAAATACAATTATTAACGACGACAGCATCAAAGTTATGAACGAGATGGAAGAAAAATCTGTCGATGTTATTTTCGCGGATCCGCCATATAATATGCAACTCGGAGATGCCTTACATCGTCCTGATAATTCGACGGTTGATGGTGTTTTTGAGGAATGGGACAATTTTGAAAGCCCGCAGGCTTATGATGAATATACCTTGAAATGGCTCACAGCCGCTCGCCGTGTTTTAAAAGATGACGGCTCTTTGTGGGTTATCGGCTCTTATCATAATATCTTTCGTGTTGGTACGATTTTGCAAGATTTAGGCTTTTGGATTTTAAATGATATTATTTGGAACAAATCAAACCCTATGCCGAATTTTAAGGGTACACGTTTTACAAATGCCCATGAAACCCTCATTTGGGCAATTAAAAATCCGAAATCAAAATATACATTTAACTATGAAGCAATGAAAGCCTTAAATGAAGATGTTCAAATGCGTTCAACATGGGAAATTCCGATTTGTACGGGTAAAGAACGCTTAAAAGATAAGAACGGACATAAACTTCATCCGACTCAAAAGCCTGAGGCTCTTTTATATAGAGTTATTATGGCTTCAACAAAAGTCGGCGATGTGATTTTAGATCCGTTTTTCGGAACAGGAACAACAGGTGCCGTGGCTAAAAAACTTGGGCGCTTTTTTATCGGTATTGAAAAAGATCCGGCTTATGTTGAGGGCGCACAAAAGCGTATTGATGAAATTGAAGAAGGCAAGGTTTCTGATTTGGAATATACGGTTAAGAAGAAACAGCCGCGTGTTCCTTTCGGCAGTGTTGTTGAACAAGGCTTTTTGAAACCCGGAACGGTTCTTTATGATTCAAGCCGCAAGCATCATGTTGTTATACGTGCTGACGGAACAGTTAAGAGTTCGGATGCCGAAGGTTCTATTCATCAGTTGGGTGCGGCTGCTCAGAATGCGAGTGCGTGCAACGGGTGGACTTATTGGTATTATGAAGATGAGAAGAAAAATCTTGTTTCAATTGATGAAATTAGAGAAAAAATTCGCCAAGATATGGAGATGATTTAGTTTATGGCTAAGGTTTTTCAAAGACAAACGAAACCTTATCTGCATAAAAGAAAAGATATAGATGCAGAGCATTATGCTGCAATCGATTTAGGAACAAATTCATGCCGCCTTGTTATTGCGACGCCGACACCGACCTCCTTTCATGTCGTTGAAACCTTTTCTAAAATTACGCGTTTAGGTGAGGGCATTATCAAAGATAACGAACTTTCAAAAGCAGCCATGCGTCGCACGGTTAACACTTTAAAAGTTTGTAAGCAAGTTATGGATGAATATGCGCCGATTGTTCAATCGCGCTTTGTTGCGACGGCTGCTTGCAGACGCGCTAAAAACATTGATGAGTTTTTGAATATGATTGCCAAAGAAGTCGGCATCAATTTAGAGATTATTTCTTCAAAAGAAGAAGCAAGATTAGCCGTTGTCGGATGTTTGCCTCTTTTGAATCGTCATATTAAGCGTGCATTGATTTTTGATATCGGCGGCGGATCTACCGAGATTTCGCTTGCACGAGTGACGGAAGAAGGAAAAACATTTATTGAAGGTTTTGTTTCGCTGCCATATGGCGTTGTGACGATTTCAGAGGCCTTTCCTAAACAAGAAATGACAAGTTTGGCTTATAACACCATTATTGAGCGAACCCATAAAATTTTGGAAGATTTTGACGCAAAATATCATATATATGAAGGCATTCAAAGACAAGAAATACAGGTTATCGGCACTTCCGGAACGGTGACGGTTTTGGGGGCTGTTCATTTGGGGTTGCCTCGCTATAATCGTTCGGCGGTTGATGGTTTATCGATTTCCGGAACTGATGTCGAAAATGTGATTAATAAGATAAAGAACATGGGCGATGCCGGACGGCGCAAACATCGCTGTATCGGTCCTTCAAAAGCTGATTTAACAATTTCGGGTTGCGCTATTATCGAATCTCTTTTAACGACTTTTCCGATTGCAGAAATTACGATTGCGGATCGAGGTATCAGAGAAGGCATTTTGCTTGAT
>OMQZ01000088.1 GCA_900313355.1 uncultured Rhodospirillaceae bacterium | reverse complement strand
TTTGACATAATTATTTTTCTCCTTATGAATTATTTTTTATTTTTCCGAGAACGCGCTCCCGCCCGTCACGGTAGATAATCTTTATTTCTAAAAATGAATTATCGCTTTTTTCTTCAAGTTTTTTGAGCCTGTCCTCGGCTCGTTTTAGACGATAACTTAAATAATCAAAATTCATAATACCCCCTTATGATATTAAATTCTAATAAAGAAAATTAATGTTTTTCAGTTTCAAGCATTTCAAGTCGAGCAATGATATCCTTTGTCGCAATATAATTTTGCGTGATTGAAAAGATTTTTGAAACAGCCTGCAAAACAACAAATTCATTTTTTGAATATAGCATTTCTTCTAATTTTTCGACGGCTCGCCCGTTAAGTGAGATAATTTTGTTTATTGAAATATCCAGAATCCGTCGGCGCTCTTTTGCAAGAAGCTCCTGCGCTGACTCACGATTAAGGCGCTTGCATATCCAAACTTTTGACATTCCAAGCTGTTCCGCGGTTCTCTTTTGACTTCCTCCACACGCAAGAAAAGTTGTGATAAGTTGTTCGTCAGTTATTTTCAACCTGCTTCACTTCCTTATTGTCGCTGTAAACTTTCCTTTCTATTTCGGGAAAATCCAACGAAATCCAGTGATTGAAAAAAGCGGCTTCGGCTTTTGGAATTATGAAATTTCGTGATGAAATAGCTCCGCTTTTATTCTCTTTTAGAAAAATAAATTTCACAAAATCAGATTTTGCATTTTTAATCAGTGTTACTGAAAAAGGCTGTTGATTGTTTAGCGCGAGCTGATGAAGAAAAAGATGATAAGTTAAAAATCCAGTATCTTCCAGCTTTAGTTTTTCAAATTCTGTCATTGTTTCATCTCCTTGTTTAATAGATATTGTATGTATATAATACAACCCTGATTTTAGATAGGTACTTAAAAGCCTCATAAAATCTGGCTTTTTACAAGCCTTTTAGATTTCAAAATTTACTCAAAAATCAAGTAAAGAATCGTCATAAAACGGTGATAAAAAATAATCAAAATCATAATCGGGCGTTTTAAAAATATGCTCGGATTGCCGCTGTGAGTAGTTTACGTACCCCATTCCGTGAATTTGTGAGCTTTTGGGTTGTTTTAGGGCTTTATATTTCTTGCGCCGCTTTTTGATAAACATTAAAATTTGATTATAGTCATTTGTCGGCGGTTCGGTCTTTTTTCGCGAGCTGAGGAAAATATGCGCGTGTGGCTCAGTTTGCTTCCCTCGGACTATTACTCGCGGTCGCCCACGTTTTCCGTCCCGTATAAAATCCCTTTTACAAGTTCCTCGGCTCTCGGACTTTGAAATCCCTATATACCAAAGCAAAAGAGGATTTGTTTTGCGCTGTCGCGCTAATCGCTGAGAAATTGCTTTGATTTCAGGCTCAATCGGCTTTTTGTCAACCGCCGATACTACGATTTGATAATTCTGTATGCTGTGTTCTGGTGCGTTTTCGGTGAAGTGTTTGATATCGGACAACGTGAATCTCATAATGATTGGAGCTGTTCAATGAGCTTTTGGTAGTTTATCAGGACTTTTGCACCGATTTTGATTTGAGGTAGTTTGTTTTCCTTGCTCATTCTTCGGAGCGCGTGTTCAGGTAAAACCCCCCTTGCGGCAACCTGACGAATTGTTAAAAATTCGATTTTTTTTTCAGTATCGGTCAATGATTTTTCCTCCTTTAAATTTTTGAAAAATATTGTTGACAACTGTTTCATGTCGTGTTATTATTATAGCACAAAATGTATTTGTTTCAAGCACAGAACAAATACAAATGCAATTTTTATTTAAAGGGAATGTTGTTATATGAAGTACAATCTAAAAACTATTGGCAAAAATATTAAACGTGAACGGAAAAAAGTTAAACTATCGCAAGAGGAGTTTGGCGAGCTTCTTGGTATTGCTCGCGGTCGTGTTGGAAAGATAGAGAGTGGCGAGGACAAAAATTTTTCAATTTCCCACTTAATGAGAATGTCAGAAATTTTCGGCTGTGACATCGGTGCTTTGCTCGGAGAATATGAATCTCAGAGCGCGGCAGAAGAAAAACTCACGGAACTTACAGGGCTTTCGCAATCGGCTGTTAGGGTATTGCGCCGCGAGAAACGAGGGCTATTTGAAACACAAAAAAAATACCGCGCCGATTATGGAGCGGTTGTTGATAAGCTCTTGACAGAAGAATCTGGCAGACAGCTTCTCGGGCATCTTTCTGATTATCTGTTTAATGATGTTAAAATAAAATATAAAGGCGCAGAGCTTTCGGAAAATCTAATGCTTTACAACAAAACAAGGAAAATAGAATACCCTTTAAAAACCCTTGATATTAAAACTCTGTTACTTTCAATGATACAGCGCGATATATTTAATTTGGATAAGGAGGAAAACATATAATGGCACAGGTTGTTAAACGTAAAAACGGACATTTTCAAATTATTGCTTCTCTTGGCTATAACGACAAAGGCAAGCAAATCAGAAAAACTACTACTTTTATCGCTCCTGATGGAACAACACCGAAAAAGGCTGAAAAACTCGCCCGTGAGTATGCAGTTGAATTTCAGAAGAAATGCGAGGGTTTTGCTTCTCTTAATGAGAATATGACTTTTTCTGAATTGGTGGAGCTGTACCGCAAAAATTATATGCCTAATAAGCTCAAAGGTGTTACAAGATACACATATGACGGTCAGCTCAACAAATATTTGCTCCCTGCTTTTGGCAATATCAAACTCAAAAATTTTACGCCTATGCGCTTTACAGATTACTTTCAGAATGTTGCGCTCAGTCCTGCAAGCTGTAAAAAGCTATCTGTAATATTAAAATCGGTTTTTTCTTTCGCTGTAAAACAAAGACTAATTACAAAAACACCGTGCGAAAACATCATTCTCCCCAAAGGTGAAGCAGATAAAAAAGCACCTCTCACAACTAAACAAATCAGTCGTTTGGTTGAAATGCTAACATCTGAGGAAGTTGCAAACACTCAATTCTCTACAATTATATTGACTTTGCTTCATACTGGGTTGCGTTCTGGTGAATGTTTAGCTTTACAGTGGCAGGACATTGATTTTGAAAATAATATGCTCTATGTTCGGCATAATCTTTGTTATGACGGTAAAAAAACTTGGCTTGATACACCAAAGACAAAAAAGTCTATGCGCACAATTGCAATATCCTCAGAGCTGAAAAACATCTTGCTTAATCATAAGTTTAGACAGTCTGTTATTGCGGATAACATGGGAAGTCAATACAATTCGCTCGGAATGGTATTTACATCAAAAACAGGATGTTTCAAAGACCGTTCGGGCTTATTAACCGAGTTCAAAAAATTTATTAAAGATACCGATTTTAATTATATTTCACTTCACTCACTCAGACACGCAAATGCAACACTTTTATTGAAACAGGGTTTTGATTTAAAGCTTGTTAGCGAAC
>OMQZ01000109.1 GCA_900313355.1 uncultured Rhodospirillaceae bacterium | reverse complement strand
GTTCGTCCGTGAAAAGACTTATTTTCCGAAACTTTGTCTGATACAAGTCGGTTACAAAGACGATGCCGCCATCATTGATCCTCTGGCTGAAGATATTGATTTGACGTCGTTTTTTGAAATTCTCACAAATGAAAAGATTTTGAAAGTTGTGCATTCCGGCCGTCAAGATGTTGAAATTTTTTATCACCTGACCGGCAAAACGCCAAAGCCTTTGTTTGACACACAAATTGCCGCTTCCGTTTGCGGTTTTGGGCGCGCTGTCAGTTATGATTCTCTTGTTTACGGCATTACAAAGGTTGAGCTTGATAAATCCAGCCGCCTGACCGATTGGTCTTTGCGCCCATTGGATACAAAACAGCTTCAATATGCCTTGCGTGATGTCACCTTCTTAATTCCCTGCTATGAATATTTGGCGCAATATCTGAAAGACCACAACCGCACATCTTGGATTGAAGACGAAACATCAGCGCTTTTAGATGAAAAGTGTTATTGCGTTGACCCTGATTGTGCGTGGCAAAAGATTAAACATTCTGCCCACAGCGCGCATTTTCTTTCTGCCTTAAAAGAGTTGGCGGCGTGGCGCGAAAGACGTGCCATCAAATATGACGTTCCCAAGCGCAGCATCTTAAAAGACGAACTTTTGGTGTCGATTGCCTCCTCAAATCCTAAGACGATTGATGAGTTAAAACAGGTGCGCAACATTCGCGCCGATGTTTCCAACGGAAAGCTCGGCGTTGAAATTATAGAGGTTTTGGAAAAAGCGCGTCATATGCCCATGCTCAATGAGCTCAAAAAAATTGATCGTGAAAAGAAAATCCATATCCCCGGCTCTGCAGCCGCTTTGATGGAAGTTTTGAGGCTGCTTCTTAAAATCAAAGCTGAGCAGGAAGGCGTTGTTGAATCGGTTATTGCCGATGAAAATGAGCTTCGAAACCTTGCTTGCGGCAATGATGATGACAATCCTGTCTTGAGTGGTTGGCGCTATGAACTCTTCGGCAGAGATGCCCTTGCTTTCAGAAAAGGGCTTGCCTCTCTTTCGTATGACACCACAAAGAAAAAAGTTGTTATTGAGGTTAAAGAAAAGAAGTCTAAAAAGAAAAAAGAGGACTAAATCCTCTTTTTTTTTATGGCTTAATCATGATTCGCTCAATGTTTAGCGCAAGCCCTGTTTTATCATCTGTCTCGACCAAAACGGCGCAAAACGTGCCTTTTCCTTTTGAGGGCACCAAACGTTCTGATGGATATTGCCTTTTTAGCCTTGCGATTGGTGTTTCTTCTTCAAAACCCAAAACCGAATCGTAATCGCCGCACATTCCGACATCACTTAAATATGCCGTTCCTTTTTTTAAGATGCTTTCATCTGCGGTCGGCACGTGCGTATGTGTTCCGAAAACAGCCGAAACTTTTCCGTCAAAATAGTGCGCAAACGATATTTTTTCAGAGGTTGCCTCGGCATGAATATCAACCAAAATCGCGTTGACATTAACGCCTAGCGTTGCTGAATCCAAAACCTTTTCCAAGGCCTGAACCGGACAATCTAAAGCTTCCATAAAAACGCGCCCCATCACCTGAGCAACCAAAAGCTTTTTACCCTCTTTTGTTTCCAAAATCATCGAACCGCGCCCGATTGTGCCTGAAGGGTAGTTCAGGGGACGGATAATTCGTTTGTCCGAATCCAAAAACGGCACAATTTCTTTTTGATCAAAAACGTGGTTTCCGGTTGTTATTCCGTCAACCCCGATGTTAAAGAAATCTTTGCAAATGGACGGCGTCAAACCAAAGCCGTGCGCCGCATTTTCGGCGTTGACAACAACCATATCGATTTTGTGTTCTTCTCTTAGAATCGGCACATTTTTAATAACTGCCTCACGTCCCGGTCTGCCGACCACATCGCCGCAATATAAAATTTTCATTTGTTTTCCTTTTCTTTGCCTTTTCCTAGCATATCCGTTTTTTCTTGTCAAGAAATTAAGAAACCCCGATTACTCGGGGTTTCTGTTTTTGTTCAAAGATTATTACCTTCCT
>OMQZ01000091.1 GCA_900313355.1 uncultured Rhodospirillaceae bacterium | reverse complement strand
GTTGAAAAAAATGAAAAATTTAAAAAAATTAATATATAAAAAATGTTTTTCATGTATCATATAACCAAGTTATGTTAACAACACAAAGGTGAGTATAAATGAAATATTTTATCTTTGCAACGCTTTTTATATGTTCTGCCACGGTCTTATATGCTCAAGATTTTTTTATTCCGGAAGGAGCTTTACCCGTCGTCAGAGATGAATTAAAGCCTTTAAATAAAGGGCTTCAAGATCGCTCTTCGAATTATTCCGATCGCCGCTATAAGGTGATTGACGGACGTGTTTTTGCAATTGAAAATGAGCCCAAAGCTGCCCCTGAACCGATTGTTCAAGAACAAATTTCAGATCAAGTTCAAGAGCCCGTTACCCCTCATCTTCAACCTGAACAAAAAGTTGAATCCGAGGTTGCCGAAGTTGAACCTGAAAAAACAATTCTTCCGCCCAAAGTTTCCCCCGTTGACAACAGTTTGCCTTCTTATAAGAACAGATATACTCTCTATTTGGCAGATTTACAGAGCTTCCAAAAGACAAAAAAGATGCCTGAAAATGCTGACCTTAACGAGGCTCTTAAAAAACTCTCCGCTCCGCGTAAAAATGTTTTATTTGACGGCATTGTTAAATAACAATTTTATTTTTTAAGATTGCTTGCAATATCTTGGCAGAGCTCGCTTATGAGTTTGCTTTGCGCTTTGGCGTATGATGCGTATGTCTTTCCTGCCGGTGTTTTGAGCTTAAAGTCAGATGTTTTAATGACTTTTCCCCCGGGTGTTAATATTTGCCAAACCCCTGTTAAATAAGCATCTTCTCTTAAATAACCGCTTAGTTTTTCAATTTCTACCTTAACAATGTATTTCTCATTTCCACCATATAATAAAGGTTTAACCGTTCCATTTGGAAAAGCTGCTTGCAAATTTTCAATCATTGCTGTTTGTATCATATTTTCTAAATCTGATGCCCAACGATTAAATTCTGAAACTTTAAGCTCTGTGTCTCCCTGTTTTTGTAAAACAATTTGAGGCTTTTGCAAATAATCAGGCAGCGTAATATCTTGAACGGCAACATTTATACGTTCTTCGAATGTATGATCAAACGCTGACTTCTCCAACAAATAAAATTTGCTGTTCGGCGTTGAAAAAAAACATCCACATAACATAAAAGAGATTAAAACGGTAGTTAATTTCTTCATTTTCATTCCTTTTTGCCTTTTAAAATCGAATCCGGGTGTCTTTCCAAATAATCCGATAAGTTCTTAATTGATTTAGATGCACCTGAAATATCTTTCAAGGTTTGATTGAGTTGATTTAAGCTTTGATTTGTTTGAGGAATTGATTTGTTCACGTATTGGCTCAATTTTTCACCGACTTTTTCATATGTTGCTATTAAATCCGGTAAATCATCTTCAAGCTCTTGCAACACGTTATCGAATCTCCATATAATTTGTTTGAGGGGTAAATCCTGTATATCTTTTGTTAAGTTGCCGATTGTCGAGAGCGTTGTCGGAATCTGAAAGTAATGTTCTTCATCGTCCTCAACATAGACGGCTTGTGTGTTCGGCATCATTAAAAGCTCAATCATCAACTGACCGGTCAACAAATTTTGAGTTGTCAACCTTGCGCGCAACCCCTTATCTATCATCAGTTGTAAAAATTCTTTCCGGCTCACGTCTTCGCTGAATGACATATGGCTGAAGTCGTTATCTTGAGAAAAACGTATATAAACCGGTATTTTAAATTCAAGCGTTTTCGGATCAGTCTTAATTTCTATTTTTACCACTCGACCGACTTGAACACCTTCATAAACAACAGGTGAGCCGACATTTAATCCTTTAATGGATTCCGTAAAATAAAGCACAACCAAATTTCGATGATTGATCATATATTGCTCAACCATATTTTTGACAATCAACCCTGCCAAAAGCGTTAAACCGATGATTAAAAATAACGCTATCGCTTTTCTATTCGGTTCCCTTTTCATTGTTTTTTCCTCGTGTTAAAAATTGAAATACTCGTTCATTCGGCGGATTTTTTAAAATCTCATGCGGATTTCCCGAGGCCGTAATTGTTTTTGTCTGTGAATCTAAATAAATTGAATTGTTTGCAATTGTAAAAATAGATTCCAATTCATGAGTGACGACAACCAACGTTGTTCCTAAATTGGCACTGATTTCCAACATCAATTCGTCAAGCCTTGCCGAGCTGATCGGATCAAGCCCCGCGGATGGTTCATCAAAGTACACGATCCTCGGATCCAATGCCAAAGCACGAGCAAGTCCCGCACGCTTTTTCATTCCACCGCTTATTTCCGCAGGATAATAGTCCTCATATCCCGAAAGTCCGACAAGCGCAAGTTTTAAGCGCACCAATTCTTCAATCGTTTTATCTGAATAAGACGTATATTGATTTAAGGGCATTGCCACATTTTCATATAATGTCATTGATGAAAAAAGCGCCCCGCTCTGATATAAAATACCCGTTTTTTGCTTTAATAAAAATTTTTTGGTATCGTTTGCTTTTTTATAATCAATTCCAAACAGCTCAAATGAACCCTCAAGCGGTTCCATGAGTCCCGTCAGAACTTTTAAGAGGCTGCTTTTGCCGCAACCCGAACCGCCCATAATCACAAAAATATCGCCTTTTTTGACTTCAAAATCGGCATTTTTAAGCAATATTTTTTCACCATATCCGACTGTCAGATTTTTAGATTTTATGAGGATGTTGTTCATATTCCCATCCTCTGCAGACAAAGAGTGATAATCCCCGTTGCCACAATCATCCATACGATTGCATAAACAACGGCATTTGTGGTCGCTTTTCCGACGCTGTCCGCATTTTTGCCGGCATTAATACCGAAATAACAGCCGCAAAGCGCAATTATAAAACCGAACACGAATGCATGAAATACCCCGACTAAAAAATGCTTTAAATACCATGCATTCAGCGCATGTTTTACATATTCCCCAAAAGGAATATCAAGGGCTAAAACCCCAACCGAGAGACCTCCCATCATACCCGAAAAATCCGCAAACATTGTCAATATCGGCATAACCAAAACAATGGCGAGCATTCGCGGCAACACCAAAAATTCATTGACCGAAACACCCATCGTTCTCAGGGCGTCTATTTCTTCATTGACCTGCATTGTTCCGATTGTGGCGGCAAAAGAAGCTCCGGTTCGTCCGGCCATAATAATCCCGACCATAATGGCGCCCATAATTCGTGTCATGCCGATGGTCACCAAACTTGCAACATACACTTCTGCCCCGAAAACCTGAAGTTGAACTGCCCCGACAAACGCCAAAATCAATCCGACCATAAAGCTTATCAAAAGCACAATCGGCATCGCTTTCGGACCGCATTCTTGGAGCGCGAACAAAACGTCAACCTTTCTCATTGCTTTCGGATATACAAGCGACGAGAAAAAATTTCGAATATTTTCTAATGCAAAGGTTGCCCCCCTTCGAAGCGATTCATAAGCCGTTAAGGCGGTTTGCCCGAAATTATATAAAAAGCCCTTGTCTTCCGAATTTGTGAGATTTTGAACAGATGATACGGCAAATGAAAGCTCTAACAGCTTTTTGATGCCCAAAGGTTCGTTTTTCATTTCAAATGAGCGTTTTGATTCTTTTGCTGTTTTAGATAGCGCGTAAAGAAGTGCCAACAAGGAAGAATCCCAATCATCAAGTTTTTCAAAGACGACCTTAATTCCTTTTATTTGTTTTTGTGAAATATCTAAAAGCAAATCGTTCGGAAAATCTTGCTTAACGTAATTTCCTGTTATTGTGATCTGTGCAATGTTATCAATTATATCTGTTTTCAACAATTCCATGTTTTTAACATAAACAAAAACAAAACCTATGTCAAAGAAAAACAAGGCTTTCGCACATCATAAAGCGGTATCTGATTATGGCAGACAAACGACTTGGTTAAACACGTTTTCCAAAAAGAACAAAGACGTAAAACAAATCACCAACGTCATCAATGGCGTTGTAAACCATCCGCCGATAATGCGTCCGGTGATGTTCCAATTGATTCCTTTGCTCCCCTTTAGAAGACCTATACCTAAAATTGCGCCGATAACAGCCTGAGTGCTTGAAACAGGTACAAGCGGCAAAGCGGGCAACATCAGCGCATGCAATCCGTCTCTTAATGCCGAGGATGAAAACAAAAACAATACAACTGCCTGAGATAAAACGACAATGAATGCCACAAACGGCGACATTTTCATTAAGTTGTTGCCTATCGTTGCCATAACCTTTTGTGAATAAGTCCAAATACCGACAGAAATAGCAATTGCGCCCAAAAAGAACAGAATTTGTGTCGGATTAAAATGTAAAAAGCCCAATTTAACTTCATCAAAAGGCGCCGAATCGACGAACACGCCCATCACATTTGCAATATTGTTTGCTCCTAAGGCGTATGTGCAAAACGCACCGCTTACAATTAAGCCTATGCGCAAATATTGATCTTGTCTTAAAATATGAACACGAACTTTTTTGATTATTCTTTTTAATAAAAGGTATAACCCGATCGCAATCAATCCGGCTAAAAAAGGACATGCAATCCAGCTCAAAACGATTTTTATTAAAACAGCTATATCCGTCGTTTTTCCAGCGTATAAATTCCAACCGATGATTCCGCCGACGATGGCTTGCGATGTTGAAGTTGTTAACCCTGATTTGGCCATAAAATAAACCGTTATTGCCGCAGAGAGTGCTACCATAAAAGATCCGGCTAAAGCATTTACCTCGCCCAGTTTTGTTAAGGTTTGCGTCGTGCCCTCACCGCCATAGACGGCTCCGATCACAATAAAGACAGATGCAATCACGGCAACCGTTCTGAATTTGAGCATTTTTGATCCGACCGCT
>OMQZ01000186.1 GCA_900313355.1 uncultured Rhodospirillaceae bacterium | reverse complement strand
CGATGGAATTTTGATTGAGATTTTCTTTGCCTTGCCAAAAGCTTTTTCCGGCGTGCCATGCGCGCTGACGGTCTGAAACAAATTGATAGATTTTTCCTTTTTCGTCAATCATATAATGTGCACTGACCTGATGATGTTCAAAACTTTTAAGCGCACTGTCGAGATTATGTGCCATAGAATGTATGACAATCATGTCAATTTCAGCGTTGCGTTCATCAAAATATGGCACATCAATCTTTTTCATTTTACCTCTCAAGTTTTTTATATTTCAGGCGGTGCGGTTGGCAGGCCTCATCTCCTAAACGTCTGCGTTTGTCTTTTTCGTATTCTTCAAAATTGCCTTCAAACCATTCGACATGCCCTTCATCTTCATAGGCCAAAATATGTGTTGCCAAACGGTCTAAAAACCATCTGTCGTGCGAGGTCACCAAAACACACCCCGGATAAGCCATAATGCCTTCTTCAAGCGAGCGCAAGGTATCAACATCTAAATCGTTTGTCGGCTCATCGAGCAAAATAACGTTTGCGCCCTTTTTAAGCATCTTTGCAAGATGAACACGGTTGCGTTCGCCGCCGGAGAGCTGCCCGACTTTCTTTTGCTGATCCGAGCTCTTAAAGTTAAATTGACCGACATAGGCTCGTGAGGGCATCTGTTTTTTGCCTAAAATCATCATATCAAGCCCGTCAGAAATTTCTTCCCAAACAGTCTTGTCTGCGTTGAGCTCATCACGCGTCTGATCAACATATCCCAAATCAACCGTCTCGCCGATTTTGATTTCACCCGAATCAGGTTTTTCCTGACCGGTAATCATCTTAAAAAGCGTCGTCTTTCCGGCGCCGTTCGGGCCGATAATGCCCACAATTGCGCCCTTTGGAATTTTAAAGGATAGATTGTCAATCAAAACTCTGTCGCCAAATGATTTTGAAATGTTTTTTGCCTCAATCACCAAATCGCCAAGACGCTCCGTCATCGGAATGTTGATATAAGCGTGCGTAATTTTGTCTTTGACGGCTTGGCTCAAAAGTTCGTCATATGCATTGATACGCGCCTTTGATTTTGCTTGTCTGGCTTTCGGATTTTTCTGAATCCACTCTAATTCGCTTGCAAGAGTGCGCTGGCGCGCGGATTCTTCTTTGGCTTCTTGCTCTAAACGCTTCTGTTTTTGTTCAAGCCACGACGAATAATTTCCCTCATAAGGAATACCTTGTCCGCGGTCAAGTTCCAAAATCCACCCTGTAACGTTATCTAAGAAATATCTGTCGTGGGTGACCATCACAACCGTGCCCTTATAGTCTTTTAAGTGTTGTTCGAGCCAAGCAACAGATTCGGCATCCAGATGGTTTGTCGGCTCATCTAAAAGAAGCAAATCAGGTTTTGAAAGCAAAAGCCTGCATAGAGCAACACGCCTTTTTTCACCACCCGACAGTTTAGTCACATCGGCGTCTTTTGGCGGACAACGAAGCGCATCCATGGCAATTTCAACATTGCGCTCCAAATCCCAACCGCCGACAGCATCTATTTTTTCGGAAAGCTCGGCTTGCTTTTCAATGAGGGCATTCATCTCATCATCACTCATCGGTTCGGCAAATTTTAATGAGATTTGCTCAAATTCTTTTAAGAGGTCGCGAATTTCGCCAACGCCGTCCATAACATTTTCCATAACGTTTTTCTTTGGATCGAGCTTCGGCTCCTGTTCCAAATAACCAACCTTCACACCGTCTGCAGCCCACGCTTCGCCGCCAAATTCTTTGTCAACACCTGCCATAATTTTCAAAAGAGTTGATTTACCGGCACCGTTCACACCTAAAACGCCGATTTTCGCCCCCGGCAAAAAGGAAAGTGTTATCCCCTTAAACAGTTCCTTTCCGCCCGGAAAGACTTTGCTTAAGTTTTGCATAACAAATACATATTGGTAAGAAGCCATATCAAATTCTTTCAAAAATCAAATAAAAATTGTTGTGTTTTAAAAGCCGTCTCGAGCTTGGCGCTCACGCAGTGCTTTTTTATAATTCGGGTCGTTTAAGATTTTGTTGTGCTGTGTTTGATAAAGTTTAATCATTTCATCTCTGGCGTTCGGATCTTTCTTATAAACAAGAGTGGCATCATAAGCATGCCGAGGCTTAACAAGCTTTCCGTCGGGCATCTTAATTGTGCCGTCGCCATATAAAACGGCCTTAAAAATCTGTTGATTATCAAAGGATCTGTTGATTTGGGCACAATCTGACATATTATCCCTGATTTTTGAGATAAACGCTTCTGCCTTTCCCTCGTTAAAAGCACGCATTCCTTGTTCTTGCATATCATCGCTTTGCGCTTTGGTGACCAAAATAGCGCGGGCCAAAAGTTCAAAAGTGTCGTATTTTGAAGCCTGACAGGCGAGTCCTTGCCCCGAGACAAAGCCTAAAGATTTAACTTCTTCAAGGTAGGTAGGCTCGGCAGCAACGGCATCAAAGGCGGGCAAAAGTGATAAAAAAGCATAAAATAAAGTTTTATTCATTGAAGTATTCCCCAAATTTGAATATGCCGATATCATACATAAAATAAGTAAAAAAGCAATT
>OMQZ01000092.1 GCA_900313355.1 uncultured Rhodospirillaceae bacterium | reverse complement strand
TATCGGCAAAAAAGACGGTTTGATTTTATCAAACGGTTGGACAGCGGTTACGCGTGATAAAAGCTTGTCGGCACAATTTGAGCATTCACTCGGCGTAACAAAAGACGGGTGTGAAGTTTTTACTTATTCACCGCATGGTCTTGATAAACCGCCGTATAAATAAAAAAAACTTGCTTTTTAAAAATTAATGTGTATAAAGAAAACACTTTCGGGATTTAGCTCAGCTTGGGTTTTGCGCTTGCTTTGGGCGCGAGGATAAAAAATGCCTGTTATGGCATTTTATACCGCAAGCGGCGAAGTTTTGTTATTGAGCAAGTAAAGCGACAGCAAGCGCGGCGAAATTACAAAACGAGTGACCGAAGCTTGTTGCTTTAAGCAACGAGCAAGAAAGATGTCGTTGACATCTTGTGTATATTTTATTATGATACTTTAAGTTCTGTTAACGGGATTTAGCTCAGCCTGGTAGAGCGCTTGCTTTGGGAGCAAGATGTCGTAGGTTCGAATCCTATAGTCCCGACCAACAAAAAAGCCACCTGTGAAGGTGGTTTTTTTGTGGTCGAAATAAGGGATATATTCGAACCTACGAAGAAGTAGGTTCGACTACAAGGCAAAGGCGGGTGAAATCAATAAAAAAACCCGCTTTTGAGGGCGGGTTTTCGTTTCTTTGTTCGGCGCTCAGATAATGAAATTGTGCCGATTGAGGATTCTTTTGACGATCATCGCGAAGATGGCAATCCATGAAAAGATTCCGCTTGCAATAAGCGAATAGTCGGCAATGTCGAGAAGACCATTCCAGCCGAAGATCCAGAAGAGCGCGATGCAGACACCAGCCAAAACGATGGCGATGTCGCGGATAATTCCTGTAATTTTCATATAATGATAAGGTTAAAAATTTCAATTTGACGGCAAAATATCACAAAAAAGATATTTTGTCAAATATTTTTTATCTGACGCTTCGACCTAAAATGAGAGGTGAATTCCAGTCTTTGCCGTTAATCAAAAGTTTTTTTGCCAAAGGTGTGCGACCTTTTTGATAAGCATAAACAACCTCAAAAACATCGTTTTTTTGGCGGGTTCTGAAAAGGCGGTCAAGTCTTGGCGCTAACAGCTCGGAAACATAAAAACGACACTGTCTGCCCCATTCGGCTTCAAAACAAAATTCAGTTTCAGGGCAAACACCGTTTTCAAACTGAGAGCAATCTGTTTTAGCCCAATCAATTTGATAAGCAATATAACGCCCCGATAACAAATCGCGCGGATCATAACCCGTAATTGAGACGGTAACTTCCGAAAAATTTCGACGCTCAAAACCTAAAAATGAAGCCCAGGCCATAAGGCACAGCAAAGGCAAAACGAGCACAATGATAAGTAATTTTTTTCTCATTTGAAAATCTCCAATTTTTGAATATGTTTAGATGTTTTTTTGAAAATGTAAAACAGCAGTAAAATTGATAAACCGCACAAAATAAAGCCGAAACCTGATTTAAGCAAATCATCAAACAGTGAGGCGAAGAAAACAAAAATATAAGCTTCGGCCAAAAAAGCATTGTGCTTGAAAGACGAAATGTTTTGTTCCTTAAATGCCCAAAACATGCGACAAACCAAGAAAAGCGCAACAAACAAAACAGCTAAAAACGTAAATTTATGGTTGTAATTATGAGCCAGTCCGTAGGAAAGCGCAATATTGATAAGCGCAAAATAAGCACTGAAAACGCAAAGCTTTGAAAGCGCTTTCGGCAATAAAATTTTCTTTTTGATGAGATCATAAAGCATATCAAAAGCATAAGCAAGCGCCGATGCGATTAAAACAAACCAAACAAGCCCCTCAAAGTGATTAAAGATATAATCAAAGAATTTATCCAAAAGATCTTGAGAAATGCTCGAGAACAGAAGAAAAGACCAAATAAAGTTGAAAGAAAACGAACGGCTGAGCAACACATAAGGAATTGAGAGCAACGACCAAGAAAGCGCAAAAGAAGACCATCCGCCGCTTAAATTAAATGTTTGGGCCGTCAAACCTATGGTCGCGCCGATCATCAAAAACGAGAGGAATAAAAACATATCTTTGAAATGTTCTCGTTTGTTTTGATGAGAGTAATAAACACCGTATAAAAAAGAACCGAACGCAGCAAAATCAAGCGTGAATTTATAAAGAGTCGGCAAAACGTCCCAGTTTGCGGCAACAATCAGGCATATTCCGAGCCCGATAAAAAGACCGGCAATCACAAGTGCGGTTTTTGCAACAAAACCGCTGTTGTTGTTGCGTTCAAAAGTTAAGATTTTTTCTTGTTGTTCCTTGGTGATAAGCGAACGCTGAACCCAAGTGTTTAATTTGTTTTTAAGTGACATTGAAATTCCTTTCAGATAATTAATCTGTCATATACTAATCAACAATTTGTTCAATTTTGGTTAAAGAGCCGTCATTAGCATAAAAATAGCGCTTTTTTAAGGTTTTTCCTTCTAAGACAAGAGGAAGAAAATCGGCATCAGCAGTGCGCATTTGATCATAAGGAATACGATTCGCATCCTGCCAAAAAACTTCTACTTCGTCTTTTTTAGGGGTAATGCTTCCTTCAAATTTTGTTGAAATATAAACATAAACTTTGATGTCCATGCCCGGAAATTCCATATAACCGGCAAATTTCGGATCAAAAATTGTAAGACCTGTTTCTTCCATTGTTTCGCGCTTAACACAAGCTTCTAAATCGATGTCTTGATTTTCACGTTTGCCACCCGGAAAATTTACAAACCCTTTGTTTATACCTCTTAAATGCTTAATCATTAAAAAGCGGTTTTGCTTTAGGTCTTTAATAATTGAAAGGGTAGCTTCTCTCATTTTTATTCTCCGGGCGTTTGAGTCGTTGTGTTGATGGCGGCTTTGAGTTGAATCTTGGCTTTGTTTTGATTAAAAAAGTTTTTCGATTTTCGGGCTTTGATTTTTCTGATTGTTATAAAATATCCCGCTGTGACGACAAGCATTGCACCAACCCATGCAAGAGGTGAAGCATAAAAGATTCCGGTGTATCCCATCCTTTTTGCAAGATAAACAGCGGCAAAAGAACGTACAAAAAGTTCGGTTAAGCTTGCCATCAAAGGAAGCAATGCTTTACCCATTCCCTGTAATGTGTTTCTGAAAATAAAAATCATACTGAGGAAAAAATAAAACAATGTGCTGATGGATAAATATGTTTTACCGACATTGATGATAAAATCATTGTTCTCATTTAAGAAAATCGAAATCATATTTTTGCCGACATAACGCACCATAAGCGACATTAAAACGGAAATGATAAGCGAAGTTAAGGCGGTCAAGCGAACACCTTGACGGATTCGCGCGAGCTTTCCCGCACCCCAGTTTTGAGCCGAAAAAGTTGCCATAGCAATACCCAAAGCCAAAAGAGGTTGGGTGGCAAGTTGTTCGATTCGAAGGGCTGCCGTAAAGGCAGCGATAACATCAGGACCGAAAGAATTACACGCACTTTGAATAACCATCATGCTGATAGATAAAACAGAAAATTGAACAGACATCGGAATGGAAATAGAAAGCTGTTCTTTGAGCATATTTTTATTAAACCGCCAATCAGATTTTTGAAGCCGAATAATCGGAAACTTTCGATAAACATAAAAAACAAAAAGCAAAAATGCGGTTGAAATCGAAAGAACCGTTCCGAGCGCGGAACCGGCAACACCGAATTTGAAAAAATAAATTAAAACGAAATTAAGAGCAATATTCAAAACGGTTGAAAATATCAAAAAATAAAGAGGTGTTTTGCTGTCACCCAACGCACGAACAAAACCGAAAAACAGGTTATAAAAAACCATAATCACCAAACCGAATGAAAGAATGCTCATAAAAACATATGCATCGTGCTCAATTTCAACAGGAACATTCATCAATCGCAAGATAGGCTTTAAAAAGAAAATCAAAATAACGGACATAAGAACAGACAAAACGCCGCAAGCCATAAAAGCATGAGTCATGGAAGCACGCATACCTTTTAAATCATTGGCACCGAAACGTTGAGCCGTTACAACGGTCAGACCGCCGGCAAAACCGAAAGAAATAAGCAAAAACACGAAAAAAATCGGTGCGGTTGCACCGACGGCCGCAAGCGCATGAACGCCAATCAGGCGACCGACAATTAAGATGTCCGAAATATTATAAAGCTGCTGAAATAAATTGCCGATAAGAATAGGCAGGCAAAACATAAAAATCAGTTTAAGCGGCGACCCTTGAGTTAAATTTTTTATCATTTAAATGTTAAAATCTCTTGTGAAAAATAAGTGTTGAGGTAATGATTCAAAAAGGTTTTTGAAAAATCACCGTTATATGTCAAAGTGTCGTTAAAGGTTAAGCCGGCAAAAAGGGCTTTTTTAGAAATATAAATTTGAGACTTTTCATCAAAAAGCCAATCAATCGGTTTGACCTCAATCCAATAAAGTTTGTTTTCCTGTAAAAGCTGGCCGTTTGAAAGAACGGATTCGGCATCAGCTTTTTGGGCAACAACCCTGATGTATTTTTTGCCGTCCAAAACATATTCGGGATATGTTAAAGGGTCAAAAGCAAGGTTTGAGGAATTGAGCATCACACCGTCAAAAGTAAACGATCTGCCGGTCAAGCGAAGCTGGTCCTTTTTAAAGAAATATGTCAGAACAGGTCCGATTTCAGGGTCAGCCAAATCTTGAGGAAATGTGCCGTATTGATAAACATTTAAAAAGCGTTTGTTATGGAGTTGGATTCTGTTTTGACCTAAAACAGGCATTTCTTTGGCGCGGATCACAGGTCTGACAGAGTGGCGGCGAATATAAGGATAGTTATAGGAGAACTCACCGTCATATGCCACAGAGACGGCATATTTGTTTTGATAGGCTGATGATGTCCAGACATAACCTGCCAAATCACCTTCAGATGTTTTAACATCAGAAACCATCAGAGCGCCTAAAGTTACCGCTAAATCCGTAACGGCTGTTCTCTTTCCGTAATATTTAAAAATTTCAAGACTGTTTTCGCCCCAAATTTCTTCTTGCTTTAATAACGAAATAATCATCAAAGAATCTCCATAAAGCCGATAATACTAAAATTTTTAACATAATTTTTTTTTCATCTCAACCGTTTTTACATTTTTTTAATCAAAAAAACACATAAAAGAAATATGGGAAAAAAAATAAAAATAGACGTTACAAAGCTGCTTAAAAAGGTCGGAGAAAAACAGATTCCTTTTTATCCGGCGATAATGCATATTCTGCTCAAGGCTATGAATGCAAAGGAAGATGAAATCTATTTTCAGCAAAGCAAAACCCTCTGTTTAAAAACAAAATACCATACAGACTTTGAGATCTTTTTTAAAAATTATGTTTTTGATTGTTATGAGGAAAAACATCATATTGAAATCGAGCAGGGAAAATTGTTTTTTGCCTTAAACGAAGACAAAAGGGCAGATTTCGTTTTATATCCTTTTGAAAATCAAGAGGGAAAAATCATTTTAAATGTTTGGGTAAAGAAGAGTGTTTCTGCAGATTTTGAGAAGAATTGTGAGAAAATTTGTTCGGATTTTTAAGCGCCTCATTAAAATCAATTTCACAAGAAACATCATGAGCAATATTGTTGTCAAAAGTACAGCCGCAATTGTCATCATCAGCGCAGGTGCATGAATTTTGATAGTCGTAAAAACATTTTTTCATTTATCTTTCTCCATAAAAAAAACCGGTTAAACACCGGTTTATATAAGAGCTTGATTTGAAAATTAAACATATTTAACAACTAAAATTTCAAAAGATTTTTTA
>OMQZ01000015.1 GCA_900313355.1 uncultured Rhodospirillaceae bacterium | reverse complement strand
GAGATGAGGTTAAGATCAAGAGGAATACAAATTAAACACGTTTACGAACCTCTGATTAGTAAAGAACTGTGGGATAAGGTTCAGGAACAACGGAAGATTCAAGCAGCGAAACCTTTTAACATTGGCGATATACCATTTTTATACAGGGGAGTGTTTCAAGATTATTATCAAAAACAAAAGACCTGTCCGTGTGAGTTGAAAAAGAAAAAATTCAGATACGTGGTTTCATATAAAGAAAATGGCGTTAGAGTTTATACACCAGAACGAATAATTGATAACCAGATGCTTTCTATTCTGGATCAAATAACTGTTCCAGATAAGATGATTACGGATTTTCAAGATTATGTGCAATCCAATCAACAAGCAGAGATAAACTTTATAAACAGTGAGATTGAACGTTTGAAATCCGAAATAGAGCACATCGATAAGCAGCTCAACCGTCTATTTGAGTTACGTATGAATGAAGAAATAAGTAAGAAGGAATATCAAACAAGAAAAGCTGATTACAACCTCCAGAAATCACGTTTACAGACACAATTGGAAGTAAAGTACAGAGGTGATGATGGATTTAACGTTACAGTGCTCAATACGCTTAAAATCCTGTCTAAAGCAAAAGACATATTTACAGCTACAACCAGATCCTTAACAGATAAACAACTTCTCCTTCACTTATTGTTTAAACAAATTGTACTCCAGGAAGGCATTATAAGCTGTATTCTCAATCAACCCTTTTTATTTATAATAAGTTATGACGTACTTAAAGCAACAGGAAATGATACAGCTACAAAAACTGAATCTTGCGAACTCCAGGAATCACAAGGGTTACAAGCTGATTTTGATGGATTTTCAGAAGGTGTAAAAAATGAACGATTCGAACCGCAAATTCTTCTTAAAAATCAAGAGGTTAGACCGCAAAATCTAACCTCTGTCTTGAGTGGCTGGGGCGGCAGGATTCGAACCTACGAATGTCGGCACCAAAAGCCGATGCCTTACCACTTGGCGACGCCCCAATTTCTTCTGGTAAGCAAATAGATAAAATAAATTTTATTTAAATGCAAGAACTTTTTTTATTTTTTTACTTTTATTCTTAATAAGTCTGTTTCATGGGTTTGTGCTTGACAGATTAGGGCAGTGTTTATAATATACAAGGCGTAATAAGTAAATTTTATGGGTTGTTATCATGGTTTCAATGGATTTAACTCCGGCTTTCAGTAAAAACAATGTTCCTGTTGTTTTTGCTTCAGATGATAAATATGTATTTTATTTGTCGGTCGTTTTAGCTTCTCTTAAAGGGCATTCCGATATAAACAGCAATTATGATATTGTTGTTTTGTCTTTTAATATCTCCGAGGGAAACAAAACCGTTTTGCGTTTAATGTTTGGCTCATGTCCGAACTTTTCGCTACGTTTTATTGAAGTTGAGGAATTTTTTAAGAATCATGAGTTTTTTATCGACAGATACTTGTCTCTGTCTACATATTCAAGGCTTTTTATTCCGGAAATTTTTTCAAAATATCAAAAAGTTGTTTATTTGGATTCGGATCTTGTTCTTAACGCTGATGTTAAAGAATTATATGATATTGACCTTAAAGACAAATGTTTGCTTGCTTGCCGCGATTTAGGTTTTGTTTCGGGAACAATCAGAAAAGATAAGTTTTTTGGTGATAACTACGCCGTTAATCAGCTTCATATCGATAACTATTTTGAGTATTTTAATGCGGGAGTTTTGGTTTTTAATGTTGAAGCAATTAAAAAACAAGGCAAAGACAAGGTGTTTTTTGATAAATTAAGAGAGCTTAAAAAACCGATTTTTCATGATCAAGATGTTTTAAACGCTTCTTGTTACGGCTCGGTTGCGTTTGCCCCGAATATGTGGAATTTTTCATTTTATCCGGATGAAGAAATAAGAGCCTTATCGGAAGATTTCAAAAAACTCTACAAAGAGGCTGCTGAAAATCCGAAAATTGTTCATTTTGTCGGCTTTGAAAAGCCTTGGCATAGTTTTCAAAAACCATTTGCTTTTCTTTGGTGGTGTTGGGCAAGGAAATCTCCGTTTTATGAGCTGATTTTGAAGAAAAATGAAGCTTCTTTAAGCGATATTGATTTTGAAAAGAGAGAATATTTTGTAAGGTTGTTCGGTTATGTTCCCTTCGGGCGGGTTACTGTTCAAAACAATAAAATTAAGTATTTAATATGGAAAATACCTGTTTTTAAGCTTAAACGCAACAAGCAAAGTCGGCAGATTTTCTTATTTAACATCCCGTGTTTTAAGGTAATATTAAAATAATTTTACGCGTGGAACGTTAAAAAAAACCGCCATTTCGGCGGTTTTAAGCTTATTTTGAAGACTTTGAAGAACTTTCTTCTTTTGATGAAGATTTTTTTTCTTCTTTTGCGCTTTTAGAAGTGCTTGATTTAGATGAAGGACATTTGCAT
>OMQZ01000095.1 GCA_900313355.1 uncultured Rhodospirillaceae bacterium | reverse complement strand
TCTTCTAGCACTTCTTTTTTCCTTTGCTTAATATTTCATTCTTGATTCGGGAACAAGCGGCGAATCGAGCACAACAGGGGTTAACATGATAACCAAAATGCTGCGCGTTTTGCTGGCTGTTACCGAACCACCGAACATAGAGTTTTCTGCAGATCCGATGCCGGATTTTTGAGCAGAATCTTCAACACGTTCGTATCCGCTTAAGATAAGTGTTTCACCGGATTTCAAGGCAACTTCTTGCGAGAAGCCACGTGTTTCAATAACCGGGTTTTGAATAAACTCACCGCCTTCAGGATTGTTTGTTAAGTTGACTTTTTGGAGTTCAATCAAATCAGACAATGTTAAGTTGAACATAAGCATTAAACGACCATGTTCCAAGATGCGCGGTAAGACATCCAAGGTGAAACCTGTTTCGATTTCTTCGGTATCTGTTGACAAGTCGTAGTAACTTCCATCGGAACCGGAGTTCGTTTTTGTGATTTCAGAAATGTAGTTTTGTGTTCTGACAACTTGAATCGGTGCGGGTTTGTTGTTTAAGGTTGTTACCGTACCGCTCGTGATTAAGGCTGTTTTGCCTTGTTCAGATAAAGCTTGGATAGCACTTGTGATGCTCCATGAACCTGAAACAATAGCCATAGATAAACCACTTGAAACTTCAGCCTGACCGGCAGCACCGGTGATGCCGAGGTTTGTGATTCTGTTGTTGCCGGAAAATACAGCGCCCAAGTCTAAGCCATATTTGTCAGAATCGGTGACAGTTACTTGCAAAACTTTGACACTGATTGCAACTTGGCGCGACAAACGAATGTTTTGTTCGTTAACATATTTTGCGACCTTTTTGATATCTGTCGGTGTACCTGTTAAGGTGATGACACCGCTTGATTGGTCGGTTGTTAATTGAGCGCCTTGAGAAATCATTGAACGAATTGCTGTTTCTATCGTTGCCCACAAGTCAATTTGAGCAGAGTTTGACAACGAAACAGATGAAGAACCGGCACCACCATCCGTTGATTCACCACCGACTTCAACAGATAAAGACGGTTTTGTCGGCAAAGTGTATAATGTGAATGATTTGGTGATGTATTTGTAGAAATAGATTTGTTTCTTCTCATATTTCCACCAAATTCCGAAACGGTTTGAAACTTCATCAAGCAAGCCACTCAAAGGGCCTTTGTATGATAAAAGCATTTTGCCCGAATCTGTCCATTGAGCACCGATGTCTTGTAACTGCGGTTTGTTGTCATCGGCTTGTTTTTGAACAGTACCGTCAAGTTCTTGTTCATAACGAACAGAAATTGAGGTGATTTTATGGATCATGTTGCCGATTTCATATAAGGTAATCGGACGGTTTGAAATAAGGGTGATACCATCCGGTGTTTCAAGATATGAAGGAACCGGATCGCCTTCATATTCGACCTCGCTTGTGTCGCCAAGCCATATATCATCGTTGACACGGATGACATCTGTTTTTGCAACATCAGTCGGCGTTTTGGCTTCTTGTCTGAGCTCGGAAGCGTTGTCAACTTCGCGGTCAAGAGTTGCATCCAAGTCGGTTGCTAAAGAGCAAGCCGCAAGGAGGGCGGTCAAAGCCAAACCAATCGTTAAATTCATTTTTCTAGTCATACGCATTTTCATCCTCCATTGTTTCAACGACTAATACGCGGTTTCCTTTATAAAATGTGGCAATCGGAGCAGGTCTTGCTCTGGCGAAAGCTCTGATTAAGGCTGAGCTGACATCAGCAAAACGACCTCTGAACATTGCGCCGGCGTTTAAGACATAATTTCTGTTCGTGTTCCAAACTAAACGCCAACCGGACTCTTCGCTCCATTTTGTTAAGAGAGCTTTGAGGTTTTGACCTTCTTCGGCATACCAATCTTGAACAGGATCTTCACCGGAAGGTGCACTTGTGTCATTTTTAACCTCTTGATTTGATTGCTCAACTTCTTTTACTGTTTCGGGAGCAGGTTCATTGTTGTCAGCAACAATCGTCTGCGGACAAGGCTCAACATCGCACTCAATGACGATTTCATCATTAGGCAGATCTTCCGGCGTTTCAACCTTGACTTTTTCCTGATAGGTTATGACCTCGTTTTCAATCGACGGTGGAATTGAGGCTGAAATATTGTTGCCTGCGCCGGATTGCGAAACCATTTGATCACGCGGAGAAAGCTCGCCGTATTGTCTGTAGTTCGCTCTTGTTTGCGTGTAATTAATGAAAGGATCTGTCTCACAATTCACACCTTGGCACTCGTCGACCAAAGCATCTTGATTGTAGGCGCTTTCTTGCGTTGTCGTGGTTTTATACAGCACACAGCCAGATAAGCCGAGAAGTGCTGCCAAGCAAGCAAATAAGGGGGTTTTTCTGTTCATTTTAAAATCCTTTAAATCATAATTTTCCATATTTTTTCAATCATACAAACTCTCATTTAAATAATCAAGCGATTTGGATAACTTATACCATCTAGGGACACTCTATCAATTCGCCCGTATAAATTGTTTGTTGCCTCTCTCTTTCTTTGTTGTTGAAACGAATATTCCTAATAATAAATGAGTTCGGTTCGCGAGATGTGAATACCGTGTTTACTTTTCGATAATCAACACCTCGTGCGCTGAATATGCTGCTCAAAAGGTTTAGCCTTTTTTGTTGCAGAGCATAAGATCCCGTTCCATCAATGCGAACTTCGACATAGACATCGTCATTGTCGCGTGCGTTGTCGGCAAATGCATATATCCATTTTAAGGTTTGTCCTGAAATTTCAGCGCGGTTCGGCTGAAATGAAAGACGCAGTTCCGCCGGCATAATCGGGGTTGGATCTTTGGGTTGCTCATTGAGCTCTTCTTGTTCTTGCTGCTCTTGCTCTTGACCTAAAGCGAAAAGAGCTTTTTGTTTTGCGGTTTTTTCAGACTTTTTAGTCTTGGATTTCTTTTGTGTTTTTTGAGCGTTGGCGCTTTGAGGGGTTGATTGTTTGTTTTTGCCAAACCATGTGGTGATGCTCTTAAATAAACCGCTTTGTTTCTCATCTTCGTTTAATTCTTTTTCCGGTTGAGGCGTTTCATCAGTTACGACGATTGTCTTTGTTTCTTTCTTTTTGCCATCCGGAGATGCCGTTAAATCAGGCGTTAAATCTGTGTCGCTTAAGATGTCTTCAGGAATCGGAATCAAAATATTCTGAATCATCTGATAAGCCAGTTTTTCATTTTGGCTCGGTTCTTTTTCTTTTAAAAGAGGCTCTGAAAAAGTTTGGCTGATCACTTGTTCATCAGCTGTGATGCTGTCCGTTTTAGGATCTTCAGAGGATTGTTCGGGCTCGTCGTTGTTTTCTTGTTTTTGAGAAAAGGCTTCAACGACGGCTTGATTTTTTGCATATTTATTGCCCTTTGCCATAACCCACGGGCTGTTTTCTTCGTTTGTGTTTGATGAAGAATTGGCACCAATCTCGGCTACTTCCCATGCACTTTCGTCAACATCATCTTGCGGTGTTTCAGCGCCTTCGCCACTTGAAAGAACAAGGACATCATCTAATTCATTGTTTTTGATATTAGCTTCGGCCAGGTCTTTTTCTTCATTTAAGATGTCGGGTTCTTCAATGCTGCTGATTAAAACATCAGGTTCGACCATGGCAATTTGAGATGCCGAAGATGAATTTGATACATTAATATATTGATGTTTTGTTTGAGAATCTTCAATGATTGGAATCTCTTGTTCATCGCTATAGGCCAAATCAACATCTGATTTGTTCGAATCGTTTTGGTTTTGTGCGTAAACAACACCGCTTTTTATATGGCCTTCGAGATCTTTGATCTCTTCTATTTCTTGCTCGTCTAATGTAATCGGGCTTGCAAAGGCGATGTCGGTTGTGTCATAAACTTTTTCGTTTTTGTTTTCGCTCGGCTCGGCATCTTTTATTTCAGCCGTCGGCTCAACAGTTTCAGCCATGGCGACTTTTTGCGGCTCGGGAATCGGGGCGGCTGTCAGTTCTGATATGGCTGAGACATCAATTTGATTTGAAGCTGTGGTTGTTAAATCTTGCGGAGCAGGTTGGACTGCGTTTTTTTCGGCAAACAAAGATATTTTTTCGAGTTTTATGTCTGATTTCGGGGCAACTTGCTTTATGTCAGGTGTGCGCAAAAACAGTTTTTGGATGCAGAAAACAGCCAAAACGGAAAAAAGAAAACTGCAAATAAAATTTCTTGTGTTATTTTTTTGCATCGTTTTTTAAACTACTCCACAATATAGAAACGTCCTAAAATCAGCGTTTTTCGCGCTTTTTGCTCGGACTTTTCCGTTTAATCTTACGCTAATTTACAACACATTGTGTTAAAAATTGTTTAATGGAAAAGATGAAAGTTTTGAAGAATTTTTTTGGGTGGAAAATAGGTTTTTTTGTTTAGGATGTTTTAACTTTTTGATGATATAAAATGGGTGTTTTGAGTGTCAGAACGATTATGAATTTTTTGTTACACGTCTGAATTTTTTAGAAAAAACAAAGCGCTAGCAAAATTTATAAGAGAAAGAAAAAGCTGGAAAAAAGCAAAAAAGTCTGATATTCTATAATTGTATAAAGAAGTTTTGTTTAATTTGTTAAAGGAGAAAAACTATGACATTCTTGAAAAACAATTTCTGGACATTGTTTAGCTTAGCGCTTGTTTTGATGGTTGCTATGACAAGCGATGCCAGTGCTGCCGGTATGGTGCAAGGTAACACCGTTGTCGGTGCTGCTGTTACAAAAGCAGGTAACGTTTTTAAATCTGTCAGAACAATCGTGTTCGTTATCGGTGGTTTCGGTTTGGTCGGTTTAGCCGTTCAAGCTATCTTCGGTAAAGTTAAATGGCCTTGGTTCGGTGCTTTAGCCGTCGGCTTGGGTGTTTTAGCTGCTGCCGGTGCCGTTATCGAATACGCTACAGGTAGTAATGTTACAACAAATAACTATCAAGATACATTTAATACAACTGGTGCTGGTCAACAAGATTCTATTAATTCTTGGTAGTCTTTATAGAAAAGGGAAAGCTCAAAAAAGGGCTTTCCCTTTGTTTCAATTATTTTGGAAAATATTTAAGGAAAGGAAATTTGAAGATCCTTTGACCTCATTTTAAGATCCTCGGGACGAACCGATAACTCAGCGAGCTCGTCGAGCTACAGTCCAAGGATGACGAAAATAAGGAGGGATGACATAAAAAAAGAAATTATGGAGAGATATGATGTTGAAAATAAATTTTGAGAAATTGAAAATGTATTTGTTCGCAGGCCTTTTGGTTTATG
>OMQZ01000176.1 GCA_900313355.1 uncultured Rhodospirillaceae bacterium | reverse complement strand
GGCAAACATGACAATAGAGGAACAAAGAGAACAACAAAAAACTCAAAGAGATAAAAAAGCTCAAATTTCTAAGTTAAGAGGTGTTTCGGGGCAAAGCGTTTCCAAACCTATCGCCCCACAGACAATTGCTAAAGGGAAAGCGGTGCTGGCTTACCATTCAAAGGCAGGCGCAGAATATTAATCAAGATTTGTTTTTTTCGAGGATTTCAGCAAGTTCGGAAATAAAAGGGATGGTTGATTTTTCGACCACGAAAGGTTGAGCAAAGATATCGCGGTAGTTTTTTGAAAATTCAAGTTGAATGGCCGATGGCTTTTTCGTTTTTTTCTGTAAGCGCCCGGTAAGACCGGGTTTGCCGGTATAGTTTTTATGGTTAACAACATAAGAGATATTGTATGTTTTTGCCAAGAAATCAATAATTTCAAGAATTTGGCGATAATCCTTTTTCGGCAGATAGCCCGTGCCGACGGCTAAATCAAAAGATTTGTGATTTTTCATGCCGTGAATATCTAAGAAAAAATGATGTTCAAGATTGTTTGATGAAATAAAATCGGTAACAAGCGCTTTGTAAGGAGTGAATTTATTGCGTGTGATGTAAGAAAATTTATGTTTTTTTCCGATATATTGAACAATGGCGCCGGTATATAAATCAGGCGCTTTTATTTCTTTGGTGACAAAGGTTTTTGTGGCATGCGGCGCGCAAAGACAAATATGCGTTTTGTTGTCAACATAAGAAAAAATCTCGGGATTTTTTTCATCGCCGAAAGATTCGTTTTGCATAAAAACGTCGTTAAGAGAGATGATGGATTTAATTATAGGGCTTTCAGACATATGTTAAACATATTTCAAAAAAATAAAAAATGAGTAAATTTGATACTAACATACCAATAAAAAAAAGAGGCATAAAGCCTCTCTTTTTATTGGTGCGCTAGGCCGGAATATTTCGCTAACGCTTCATTCACTGCGCTCATCAGCCTAAAGGCTGACCGCGATACTCGCGTCTCGCTTTCGCTTGTAGTCAAACCGGCACCCGTGCCGCTTCGTTCCGATACAAACATACCAATAAAAAAAAGAGGCATAAAGCCTCTCTTTTTATTGGTGCGCTAGGCCGGAATCGAACCGGCACGGGATTGCTCCCAACAGATTTTAAGTCTGCAGCGTCTACCTGTTCCGCCACAAGCGCATAAATCCTTCCTGTCTTTATTATCACATAATTTTATAATTGCAACATAAAACTTGAATTTTTTTTAAAAATGTGGTTTCTTCTTTGTAGCGGCAATCGTGCCGTGATAAAAAAACATACGACGGAAACAGCGTTTCGGTATGTGATTATAAGGAATTTAATATGAAAAATGAGCCGATTTCGCTTCAAAAATACATCTTTCCGAATATCAATCAGGACGGATGGAAATTTGTAAGCATTTTTGCCTTAATAACAGCGTTATTGGGGCTTTTATGGACTCCGCTCGGTTTAATCGGGGTTGTGTTAACGGTTTGGTGCTATTACTTTTTCAGAGACCCTGAAAGAATAACACCGAAAATTAAAGATGTTGTTGTTTCGCCGGCAGACGGTGTGGTGCAGATGATTACACGTGTGACCGGACCGCAGGAACTGTCGATGAACACGAAAACCTACAATCGTATCAGCATTTTTATGAGTGTGTTTAATGTTCACGTTAATCGTGCGCCGGCAACGGGCGAAATTGTTAAAACAAATTATATCAAAGGAAAATTTTTTAACGCCAGCCTTGATAAAGCCAGCAAGGACAATGAGCGTCAATTAATTGCAATGAAAACAAGTTCAAACAAAACAATTGCATTTGTTCAAATTGCGGGACTTGTGGCAAGACGTATTGTTTGTTTGGCAAAAGAGGGAGATAAATATGAGGCGGGAGACCGTTTCGGTTGGATCAGATTCGGTTCGCGTTTAGATGTTTATTTGCCAACAGACGTTGAACCTTTGGTTTGTGTCGGGCAAACAATGATTGCCGGTGAAACGATTCTGGCAAATCTCACGGCTGAAAAACAAGAACGACCTGAAGGAGTGGCTAAATAAAATGGACGGTATGGATAGAATTAGAAACTTAAATGACAAGTTGCTGCTCTCAAAACAAAAATTAACGGAAATTCCGTTTCGAAAATTGGCACCGAACATGGTTACGATGATGGCATTATGCGCAGGCGTAACCTCGATCAGATATTCCGTCGCGGACAACTGGGCAAAAGCTGTTTTATGCATTTTTTTGGCAGCTTTGTTTGACGGGCTTGACGGACGTGTGGCACGCTTTTTGAAGGCCTCATCAAGATTTGGAGCAGAACTCGATTCTTTGTCTGACTTTGTGAGCTTTGGTGTGGCACCGGCGATTTTAATTTTTCAATGGTCGCTTTATGATTTGCCGCGTTTCGGGTGGCTCTTTTGTTTAATGTTTGCAATGGGTATGGCAATGCGTCTGGCTCGTTTTAACACGATGCTTGATATGGATGATGTGCCCGAATATTGGACGCATTATTTTGTCGGTGTTCCTGCGCCGGCCGCTGCCGGATTGGGCATTATGCCGGTTTTGATTTGGTTCGATTTTCCGGAGCTTGAGTGGCTTTTGCGTTCAAATGCATTTTGTGCAATTATGACGTGCTTGGTCACATTTTTAATGGTGAGCCGTATTCCGACAATTTCATTGAAAAAAACAAAAGTTAAAACATCAATGTTTGTGCCGTTGATGTTGATCGTTGTTTTGTTCGTGAACTTTATGCTGACGCAGCCATGGATGACGCTCGGCGTGATAGGGTGTTTGTATTTAATATCTATTCCGCTGAGTTGTTTGAAATTCTTAAAAGATAAAAAGAAATATGAACAAAAGAAAAAAGCGTGAGAAATCACGCTTTTTTTTAGGCGAATAAAACCTATTCTGCTGCGCTTTCGACCAAGCGGTCAAGATTTTGGGTTTCTTGTTTATCATAGCCTTCTTCTTTGGGTTTCGGATTGGGCGCAACCGTAGATGTTTTCGGCTCAGCGAGTTCTTTAAACAATTCTTCCGGATTGTCTTTTATTTTAGAATTTGTGCTTGCAGATTTTTCTTTAATCTTTTCAAGCGTTTCTTCCGGAATTAAGTTTTTCAAAGGTTCGGCAAAGTCGCCCGCCGTCATAAAGTAGCGAGATTCGGTAAAGAACGGATTTTTGGCATCTTCCGGCAAAAGGGTGTTTAAAAGCATATTAAACAAAACCACAAGCAAAAAGGCGCGCAAAAAGCCGAAAATCAGACCAAGACCGCGGTCTAATCCCGAAAGTTTGCTCTTTCTGAGTTTTTTAAGCATCTTGAACGTGAGCAAAAACCACAGGATATAAAAAACCACAAGCAAAACAAGGGCAGACACGAAAGTCGCCATCATCGAACTTGCAACATAATTTTTCGTAAACGGGGTAAGATAAGGCATCAAATAAAAAATAAAGATGGCCGCCAAAACCCACCCGATAATGGATAAAACCTCTTTGACAAGCCCTCTTGCAAGCGAGATGAGCATGGATATAAGCGTTAAAACAATTAAAATAACATCTAAATTGTTCAGTTGGTGCATTTGTATTCCCCTTAATTAAACCAATTAATTAAACGATGAACATTGCCGATTTCATAATACGACATTGTATCGAGCTTTTTCTCTTTGCCGAAACTTGTCGGGACAATAGCGCTCGAAAAACCGAGTTTTGCGGCTTCTTTCAAACGAAGAGACGGTTGAGTAACGGCGCGGATTTCGCCAGACAAGCCAATTTCGCCGAAAATAACCATATCGGAAGGCAAAGGCTTATTTGAAAGCGACGAAATGACCGCCATCGCAACAGCCAAATCAGCAGCAGGTTCCGAAATTTTAAGACCGCCGGCAATGTTTAAATAAACATCTTGTGAGCTGAAATTATAACCGCACCTAGCCTCAAGAACAGCCAAAATCATGGCAAGCCTGTTTGAATCCCAACCGACAACGGCACGTTTCGGTGCACTGTATCCGCTTTGGCTGACAAGAGCCTGTATTTCAACAAGAAGCGGTCGCGATCCTTCAATGCCGGCAAAAACACATGAGCCTGAAACATTTCCCTGACGCTCGGCCAAGAAGAGAGCCGATGGGTTTTCAACCTGTTCAAGCCCCTTGTCCTGCATTTCAAAAACACCGATTTCATCTGTGGCACCATAACGGTTTTTAACAGCTCTTAAAATGCGAAAATGATGACCTCTTTCGCCCTCAAAATACAAAACCGTAT
>OMQZ01000019.1 GCA_900313355.1 uncultured Rhodospirillaceae bacterium | reverse complement strand
TTTAACCGCGGACGTGGCGAAATTGGCAGACGCGCCAGACTTAGGATCTGGTGCCGAAAGGCGTGCGGGTTCAAGTCCCTCCGTCCGCACCATTTTATAAAGAGAAAAATATGAAAATAAGTCAAGAAAAAACAAAGGGATTAACCTTTTCATGCACAGCAGTTATTGCAGCTGACGAATTTGAAAAAGAAGTTCAAAACCGTGTTGCAAGGATGGCAAAAAATGCAAAATTGCCGGGGTTCAGACCCGGAAAAGCACCGGCCTCGATGCTTAATCAAAAATATCGCGGCGCCGCTTTAGGTGAAGCTTTGGACTTTTTGGTTCAAAAGAGTGTTTCTGAAATTATCAGAGAGAAAAATTTGCGTGTGGCGATGGAACCTGAAATCAAACTCGGCAAATTTGAGGACGGAAAAGATATTGAGTTCACTTTAGAGGTTGAAACCTTGCCTGAAATTAAGCTTGGTGATTTTTCAAAAATCAAACTTGAAAAACAAATGGCGGAAGTGCCGGCCGAAGAAATCGAAAAATCTTTGGAATATGTTGCTCAATCAAGAAGAGAAACACAAACAGTCACGGAAGACAGAGCTTCAATAAAAGGCGATATTGCCGTTATTGACTTTTCGGGTTCAATCGATGGTGTTGAATTCAAAGGCGGCAAAGGAACGGATTATCCCTTGGAACTTGGCTCAAATTCGTTCATTCCGGGATTTGAAGATCAGTTAATCGGCAAGAAAAAAGGCGACAAGGTTGATGTGAAAGTCAAATTCCCCGAAGATTATCACGCCAAAGATTTAGCCGGGAAAGATGCTGTCTTTGCTGTTGAAGTCAAAGAATTGAAAGTTTTGAAAAAAACAGAAATCAATGACGCATTTGCCGTTTCTTTAGGTGAAAAAGATTTGGCTTCATTAAAGCAAAAAGTTTCGGATCGCATCAAAGAAGACTATGAAAATGCTTCAAAAATGAAGTTAAAACGTGCGCTTTTAGATGCTTTGGATAAAGAATATAAAATTGAAGTGCCCGAAAAATTGGTTAACGCCGAATACGACAATATCGTTAAGCAATATGAACACGCCAAAGAGCATAATGAATTAGATGAATACGAAAAATCTAAATCAGAAAAAGATTTGTTGAAAGAATATAAGGACATCGCAAATCGCCGTGTGAAATTGGGGTTGTTGCTTTCAGAAGTCGGCGTTGTCGAAAAAATTCAAATCGCCCCCGATGATATCAATAAGGCAATTATGAACGAAGCAAAGAGATATCCGGGACAGGAAAAAGCCGTTTTCGACTATTATTTGAAAAACAAACAGGCTGTTGAGGCTTTGAAAGCACCTGTGATGGAAGAAAAAATCGTCGATCATATTTTAAGCAAAGTTCAGATTGTCGATAAGACTGTGTCGGTCAAAGAACTTTATCGCTTTGATGAAGACGAGAAAAAAACAGCTTAGTTGAAAAAAAGCATTGTTAAAAAAAAGACCTCTGATTTCAGAGGTCTTTTCTTTGAGCGGTTTTGATGGTATTCCATGGGCGGTAACCGACGGCTTTTCGTATTTCTTTTTTCTTTGCGCCGCCACCGTAAAAGTAAATCGCACCGCCTTTGTCTGAAACATAATCGATAGGCTGGCGATAAAATTTTAAGTGCCCGTCTAAATCAAATTCAAAAAGTCCGAGATATGTGCAACTGCCCTTTTTACATTCAAGAGAAATGGCGTCGATGCTTTTTAAGCTTTGAGAGGGAATAATGCCTTTATATTTACGCCCCCATATTGATTGAACGAACTTGTTTTGTTTGTGAGAGAAAACAAAAAGATGGTTGTTTTGTGCTTTGATACCGATGGTGTTGCCGTCAGAAGTGTATAAAACGTCAGGTGATCTGACAAAACAGAAGCCTAAAAGACCGACAGCAATAAAGACAAGGCCGTAAAGGCGCCACCTTCTGCGCCACAAGGTCAGCCACAAACCTCCGAAAATGATAAGGAAAAAAGCCCACATCGGCATTTGAGGCACACTAAGGTCAGCATGAGGCAAGCCGGAAACAAATGTCGTAATTTTATTTAATAAAGAGATGCCCAGGCCGACAACTTTAAGGGGCAATAATGCTAAATGGAACGGTATTAATAAAAGCGCTAAGAATATAAACGGCATAACCAGAAACGCAATAACCGGTGCGGCAAAAAAGTTTCCGAGAAGGGTATATGGCGCAAAAGTTCCGAAATGGTAAAAGGTGAAAGGCATTGTCGCGGCGGTAGCAACGATAGATGCAATCAAAACCCCGATAAAGTAATAAAAAACGTAATGAGTCGGTTTTGACTTGTTAAAATGAAATCTGTGGCCGTGAGCTTCATAAAAATCGATTAAACCGGCAGCCGCAGCAAATGACATTTGAAAAGAGGCTGTCAGTAAAACTTGGGGCTCAATCATTAAAACGACAAGCGCCGCAATGGCAACAGTGCGCATGGAAATAGGCTGACGATCAAAGATAAAGCCCAAAAAGACCAAAGAAGTCATAATAAAAGCGCGTAGTGCCGATACGGAAAAACCGGAAATAATTAAATATATTAAGCCGAAAACAATCGCAACAACGGAGGCAATTTTTTTAGAGGAAAAATTGAGCGCTAAAAACGGGAAAAAAGCCATAAGAAGACGAACAAGGCCAAATGCAAACATGGTCACAAAACCCATATGTAAGCCTGAAATTGCTAAAAAGTGCGCCAAGCCCGAATCACGATATTGCTTATAAAGAGGTTCTTCAATATGACTCTTATCGCCGACC
>OMQZ01000096.1 GCA_900313355.1 uncultured Rhodospirillaceae bacterium | reverse complement strand
TGTGAAACATATTGCAAGAAAAAGTTTTTTCATAAAAATATTCCTTCATGTTAACATTTCAAACATATTTGCATATTATAATAATAGTTATTAAAATCAAATAAAAATTTTTAATGAAAGGTCGATTTATGAACAACAAAATTGCAGCTGTTATTTTGGGCGCCGGAAAAGGCACCCGAATGAAGTCTGATTTGCCTAAGGTTATGATGCCTGTTAAGGGCAAATCTATGATTAAACACATTATTGATACCTTAGAAGAATTAAGAGCTGATGAAATCGTAACCGTTATTGCTCCCGACGGTGATTTGGTTAAAAAGGAAGTCGCCCCTTATAAAACCTGTGTACAAAATGCACAGCTCGGAACAGGACACGCGGTTAATTGCGCACGCGAACTTTTAAAAGGTTTTGACGGTGCCGTTTTGGTGATTTTCGGAGACACCCCGTAGATTACAAAACAAACTTTTATGAGATCCGTTCAAAAGGTTCGCGACGGCTATGCTGTTGTTGTTTTGGGATTTGAACCTGATGATCCCGCACGTTACGGCAGATTAAAAATGCAAGGTGATGAACTTGTTAAAATTGTTGAATACAAAGATGCCAATGATGAAGAACGCGCCATTAAATTTTGTAATTCCGGTTGTATGGCATTTGACGGAAGATATCTTTTTGAAATTTTATCTAAAATCGGGCACAACAACGCTGCCGGTGAATATTATTTAACAGATGCGGTCGAAATTGCGCGGAAGATGGGATTAAAATGCACCGCGATCAAAGGCGACCCGAAAGAGGTTGCAAGTGCTAACACACGAGAAGAACTCGCCCTTTTGGAAAGTTATTTATAAAAAAAACACCGGTTCGTTTGAGCCGGTGCTTTTGTATGATATCTTACAGTTCGTAGTAAAAATAGCGGACAGTATCAAAGGTGTTGCGGATTGTCTCTGCGCCGTTGATATCTTCCTGTAAAGCATTGAGAATACGTTTTCGATGGCTCTCATTGAGCCCGATTGCCTGTTCTTTGATATACTTCAGGAGAATGTCTTTGGCATTTTCAACGCCTTCATTGAAAGCATAGACAAGTTCCTCTTCAGAATCCTCACCGAGGTAGTGCTTGATGGACATATACGCTTTCAATGCGTCTTCGGCACCGGGAATTCCTTGTCTGAAACAAGCAACAAGTTCCCTTTCGGCTTTCCAGGGAAGCCCGTGAGGATAATCCGTTGGGATATGTCTTAAAACGGCTTCCTTGCGCTCACTTCCACCTTCTTTTATCCACGAGAGAAGAGTGTCTATAGAATACCACAAATCATTGTGTGCCGTATACTTTAAGAGCAATTCCTTTGCGCCGGGCTTACCGTCAATAACGAACTTGACAAGCTTTTTCTCGCTTGCTGCATGTAGGCGATGAATCGGTACGGGAAATTGTTTTTCAAGAATCTCACTTGCCCCGTCAACACCAGCTCTAAAGCAATCCAAAAGTGTCAGCTCGACTTCTTCACAATAACAGTGATTTTCGCCACAAGCGTCCTGAATGATGCTCATGAGAATCTCCTTAGCACCGTCTAAGCCTTCTCTAAAGCAGTCGACGACACCTTCTTGGGCATCTTTTGGAAGACCGAGTTTTTCAGCATATGTCAAAAGAATTTCTTTGGCGCCATCGATGCCTTCCTTAAAACATGCGACAAGTATAACGGCCAAATCCTTGGAAACCTGATACTTTGGAGCATATTTTGTAACATAAAATGCAAGGAACTCTTTTGCACCTTTGACACCTTTTCTGAAAAGCTCGGCAAGCGCTATTTGGGAAGAATCGCACAATGAAGACTTCTCTAAATATGCCTTCAGAAGTGTTTGTGAGCCGAAAATGCCTTTTTCAAGGCAATTGATGAGCTCAAGTTCGTCATTTTCGCAGAATAAAGAGAAGGTATGTTTGGATTGGCTTTCAATGAGCGTTTTAAGGAGCTTGTGAGAACCTTTGACGCGTTTTTTGAAGAGTTCCAAAAGCTTCCTACGGGAATTTAAGCAAAGCCCGCGCTGAACACTCATCATTAGGATTTCTTCAGCGCCTTTGACTTTTTGTTCAAAGAGCTCTATCAACCTTAGCTGACAAGGCCCTTCAAGAAAGAAAGCCTGAAGATGTATCTCAAGAATTGTTCTTGAAACATCATCCCCTTTTTGTAAGCCGTCAAGAAGCCTTAACTGCTCTTCTTCAGGCAGGGGATTCTCTTCGAAATAGGTGATGAGAAACCTTTGGACTTCGGGTGTACAACCTGCACGCACCAATGCCTTGATATCATCCAGTTTCATAATAAAAATTTTTTATAAAGTTAAACAATAATTCTTAAAGGTAGCATTTATGTTACTATTTCGTCTTTTTTTGTCAAGTCTTTTTTTAATAATACTCTTGACACTTTGGCTTAACAGGCTTAATTTGACATATCAATTAGGAGGAAATATGTTTAAGAAAATAAAGAAACACTGGTTTGGTCTTGTTACCTGCACGATTTTTACGCTTTATGCTCTTTTTTTAATGCTTGTGTTTTTCGCTCCGCGTGTTGATATCAAAGAACGCGGATTTGTTTTTTGTACAAAACAGATGATGGCGCGATTTGGCGAATGTTCTCAAAACAGGATTTTGTGCAACGTTAAGGTTATGCTTCAAAATAACGCCTGTGATTTTAATGTTATTAAAACAGGTTTTGTTCAATGGCTCGA
>OMQZ01000200.1 GCA_900313355.1 uncultured Rhodospirillaceae bacterium | reverse complement strand
GCCATTGACGGCGTTAAGGCATAATCTGCCAAAGGATATTTGATATGTGTTTTTTCGTCCGTAATGACTGCGAACGGCGTAACTTCCGAACCTGTGCCTGAGGTTGTCGGAATACACACAAGCTGTGCTTTTTTACCGAGTTCGGGCATCGCACAAATACGTTTTCGAATATCCATAAAACGCATGGCAATATCTTCAAAATTTGTTTTCGGCTGTTCATACATCAGCCAAATAACCTTCGCTGCGTCCATCGGCGAACCGCCGCCCAGAGCCACAATCAAATCCGGTTTATAGATATTGACCATTTCAAGTGCTTGCTTAACGGTTTGCAAAGTCGGATCCGGCTTTACATCAAAGAAAATCTGATAATCCACCCCGATTTGTTCAAAAACGTTTGTAATTTCTGCCACAGCTCCGCTATCAAACAAAAATCTGTCCGTAACGATAAACGCACGCTTTTTCCCCTCAAATTCACGCAAAGCCAAATCTGTCGCCCCGCGTTTGAAATAAATTTTCGGAGGCACTCTAAACCACAACATATTTTCTCTCCTTTCTGCAACTGTTTTATAATTGAGCAAATGCTTCACACCGACATTTTCGCTGACTGAATTGCCGCCCCACGAGCCGCAACCCAAAGTCAGTGAAGGCTCAAGCTTAAAGTTATATAAATCACCGATTCCGCCTTGCGATGAAGGTGTATTCACAAGAACCCTTCCCGTCGGCATTTTATCGGCATAAAAATCTATCCTGTCTTTGACACGCTCATCCGTATATAAAACAGACGTGTGTCCCATTCCTCCCAAATGCACCAACGCAAGCGCCACATCTGTTGCTTTTTCGAAATTCTCTGCCTTATACATCGTCAAAATCGGCGAAAGTTTTTCATGCGCATACGGATTCTTTTCGCTAAAGTCGGTTTGTTCGGCAAGCAAAATTTTCGTATCTGACGGAACTTTAAGCCCCCCGATTTCAGCGATCTTACAAGCCGTTTGCCCCACAATATTGGCATTTACGCCCTTTGGCGTTAAAATAATTTTTGAAAGCTTATCAGCTTCTTTTTTACTTAAAACATAAGCACCTCTGCGCTCAAATTCTTTTTTAACTTTGTCATAAACGTCTTTAACAACAATCACCGATTGCTCTGAAGCGCAAATCATTCCGTTGTCAAAAACTTTTGAAAGAACGATTGACGAAACAGCCAGTTCAATATCAGCCGTTTCATCAATAATCGCGGGTGTATTTCCTGCCCCAACCCCGATTGCCGGCGTGCCGGAAGAATAAGCAGCCTTAACCATTGAAAGACCGCCCGTTGCTAAAATACATTGGATCTTCTTATGGCTCATCAACGCCCCCGAAAGCTCCATTGTCGGCTCATCAATCCAGCCGATAATATCTTTCGGTGCACCGGCTTTAACGGCCGCATCCAAAACAATTTTTGCCGCCGCAATTGTGCTTTTTTTAGCTCTCGGATGCGGCGAGAAAACGATTCCGTTACGTGTTTTTAAGGCAAGCAAACTCTTAAAAATAGCGGTTGAAGTCGGATTCGTTGTCGGCACAATACCGGCCAAAACCCCGAGCGGTGCGGCGACAATTTTAATCCCGTCTGTTTCATCTGACGCAATAACACCGCAAGTTTTCACATTTTTATGCTTGTTATAAATATATTCGCTTGCAAAATGATTTTTAATCACCTTATCTTCCACAACACCCATCTTCGTTTCTTCGACAGCCAATTGTGCAAGTTCTATTCTTGCTTTATTTGCGGCTGTAGCCGCTGCCTTAAAAATTGCGTCAACTTTTTCTTGGGCGTAGGTTGCATATTTAGCCTGCGCCAAATGAACCCGATCAATCAAATCATCTAAATCTTTAAGCGTCTTAACTTGTTTCTGAGCCATTTACAAAACCTTCCGTTTTTTTATTCGTTCAATAACGCATATAATTTAATCATTTTTTCTTAAAAAACGATTTACATTTTTTTGCTCTGAATGATACTTTATAAAAAAGCTCGGAGAACAGGTCAGGTAGAATTAAAATAAAAGCGGAAGTGTCCTCACCTTCCGTCTTGCAATTTCAGCTTTAGTTAGCCATTATACTCGTTTTTTTTCAAAAAAGCTCGGAGAATAGGTCAGATAGAGTTATTTGCGAGACCGCAGGAAATAGCTCTAGATGACGCCTTATAAAAAAGCTCTGAGAACAGGTCAGATAAGTTCAAAATAAAGGCAAAAGTACCGCAGCGTACATATTAGTACGTGAGGACACTTTTGTCCTGTGATTTTGGGCTTAGATGACCTGTTATACGAGCTTTTTTGAAAAAAGAGGTAACTTTCGCTACCCCTTTTTCATGAAAAAACTTTATATCAAGGATACAAATTAGAAGTTGTATCTCAAACCGGCATAAAGTTCATGTCTTGCTGTGTTGACTTTCACAGATTCTCTATAGCCTTGAGCGCCAGATGCATACATCTTCATAATACGAGCAGCGCCTGTATCAACATAGCGATAACCTAAATCAACATCAATGCTGTCTGTTGCGGCATAAGAAACACCCGCACCGACTTGCCATGCAAAGTTAGACGGATTTCCTTTTTGTACAAAATCATCACTCGGAACTTTTGCACGAAGATTTAATTTAGCCAAACCCGCACCGGCGCTGACATAAGGTGTGAAACGAGAACATGTATTGATATCCCAGTATGCATTAACCAAAATAGATTCTGTTCTGAGGTTCATTTTAATTTCGCCGTCAAAAATTTTCTTATGAGCGTCTTTGCCTGTATTGTATTCTGTCTCTAATCTGAATGCGCCGTATTTAGCACCCAAAGCAACGTGTGCACCCCATGTGCCATCGTTGAATTTAACTTTTTCTGATGGGCCAAACATTTCTTGCACAGCATTATTTCTTGTGAAATCCCAAGAACCTCTCAAAGCAGCGTATGGGCTGACTTCTAATGCTTGAGCATTTGCAGCAAACGCAACAACAGCCGCACCGGCTAATAAAACATATTTATTCATATTATATCCTCTTTATAAAGATTAAAACAAATTTTTAAAATGAAGAGCCTGAAAGCCTTCATTCGCTTATGAGCATATAAGAGATTATTCATATTGTCAAACATTATGCCGTATTTCTATTTTTTGATGAGAAAACAAAGGGTTACAAAAACACCCTTTGCACCGATTTAGCTCGAAGCCTTGAAAATAGGGTGTTTCACAAAATTTAACATATTGTTACAAAAAAAAGGAGCGGAAAACCGCCCCCCCTTTTTCATGAAAAAAACTTTATATCTGACGATACAAATTAGAAGTTGTATCTGATACCTGCATAAAGTTCATGTCTTGCCGTGTTGATTTTTTCCTCTTGCATCGTGCCACCTTGCGGACCTGTTTCATACATCTTCATAACACGAGCAGCGCCTGTGTCAACATAGCGATAACCTAAATCAACATCAATGCTGTCTGTTGCAGCGTATGAAACACCGGCACCAACTTGCCATGCAAAGTTAGACGGATTGTATTTTCCAACCATATCTTCGTTGGTTCTTAAACGGAAGTTTAATTTAGCCAAACCCGCACCGGCGCTGACATAAGGTGTGAAACGAGAACATGTATTAATATCCCAGTATGCATTAACCAAGATAGATTCTGTTCTGAGATTTGTCTTTACTCTGCCATCACGACCGACAGCAACTTTTTTATGAGCAGTTTTGCCTGTGTTATATTCTGTTTCTAATCTGAATGCGCCATGTTTAGCACCCAAAGCAACGTGTGCACCCCATGTGCCGTCATTCAATTTAACTTTCTGAGCACCGCCCGGATTCGTTGCAACCATATTGTTTCTTGTGAAATCCCAAGAACCTCTCAAAGCAGCATAAGGTGTCATTTCAAAAGCGCTTGCAGATGTTGAAAAAGCAACAACAGCCGCACCGGCTAATAAAACATATTTATTCATAGTATATCCTCTTTATAAAGATTAAAACAAATTCTTAAAATGAAGAGCCTGAAAGCCTTCATTCGCCTATGAGCATATAAGAGAATATCGATATTGTCAAACGATATGCCGCGCTCTTCATTTTTAATGAAAAAACAAAGACTTATAAAGTCTTATTTTAAGCCGATTTTGCTCAAAGCCCTGAAAACACGGCGTTTCACAAAATTTAACAATTTGTTACAACAAATATTTATCATATTATCAACCGCAGAATATCAATTTTTTTGCAATCCGTATTTTTTTGTGTTACACAATCACCATGATAAAAACGAACGCCATGCGCATTTTAGAAACAGCGCACATTTTATTTAAATTTTATGAATATAATCCGGGCACAGCCGTTGACGCCGGCTCGGTTGCCATGTTCTTAAAAAAAGACCCCGAAGAAGTTTTTAAAACGCTTGTGACCATCAGCCCCACACACGAACATTTTGTTTTTGTTGTGCCCTCAAATCATGAACTCGATTTGAAAAAGGCAGCTCGCGCCGCCGGTGTGAAAAACCTTGAAATGATTCCCTTAAAAACCTTGTTGCCCACAACAGGCTACATCCACGGCGGCTGTTCGCCTGTCGGTATGAAAAAAAAGTTCAAAACCTTTATTGACATACATGCTCAAAATCTTCAAACCTTTTGCATCAGCGGCGGAAAAATCGGTTTAACACTCGAACTTTCGCCTCAAGAACTCTCAAATTTTCTTCAAGCCCCTTTTGCTGATTTAACAGCTGAAATTCATTAAAACAAACTGACTTGCCTACAAAAAAAGACGCAAAACGCGTCTTCTTTATTGGTGGAGCTAAGGAGGATCGAACTCCTGACCTCTTGAATGCCATTCAAGCGCTCTCCCAACTGAGCTATAACCCCTTTATTAGAACTGGATATTACATAAAAAATATCAAATGTCAAATAAAAAATAAATCATCCTCTTGAAAGAATAACACAAATATGCTAAACAAGTTTTATGACCATAGAAGAAAAAATTTTCGAACGCGAAACAATTGATTTTTCAAAACTTGAACCTTATGGTTTTAAAAAATCAAACAACACCTATATATTTGAAAAAACATTCATGGACGGCGCATTTAAGGCCGTTATTTCCGTTTCTCCCAAAGGTGTTATCAAAGGTGATGTTTATGATGTTGACACGGGCGATGCTTATTTTCAAATGCGCATTGATGAAATTGCAATCGGCTATGCCGCTTTAGTTCGTTCTGCTTATATTGAAATCCTAAAAGACATTGCACACCATTGTTGCGTTCAAAGTTTATTTGCATCTGCTCAAGGAAACCGCCTTGCTTCAAGGCTCAAAGAAAAATACGGTGACGATCCCGTCTTCCCGTGGGAAAAATATCCTGATTGCGGCGTTTTCAAAAACCCGAACACCGGAAAATGGTATGGCCTTGTTATGCCTTTAAAACTTGAAAGAATAGATAAAAAAAAATCGGGTTTGGTTGAGGTTATGAACCTTAAAATAGATGATCAAAGAATCCCGCAACTTGTTAAACAAAACGGCATTTATCCGGCTTATCATATGAACAAAAAATATTGGATCACGGTTGTTTTAAACGATTCTCTTGATGACGAAACCCTTTTGTCTTTAATCGACGAAAGCCACGCCTTTACGCTTGGAAAACACAAAAAATCATCTGCCATCAATCAATGGATAATCCCCGCCAATCCAAAGTTTTTTGACATTGTTGCCACGTTTGAAAAAGAAGATGAAATCATCTGGAAACAATCAAGCGGCGTTCACAAAGGAGACATCGCCTATATGTATGTTGCAGCCCCTTATTCGGCAATTTTGTATCAGTGCCTGATTACAAAAACAGATATTCCATATCATTATCAAGATAAAAACATCAAAATCACCCACGTGATGAAAATCAAAAAACTCAAACAATACGATAAAAATTTCCTAAACTTTGAAAAGCTTAAAACCTTTGGTGTCACCGCTGTCCGAGGCCCGCGCAGTATTCCTCAAAAACTGGCCGAATTTCTTTTTTGATTTCATCTTTTCCTTAAACCGCCATTCCTCCACCTTCCTGTCACCTTTGGTCTGTAGCTCGACGAGCTCGCTGACCTATCGGTGCGTGCCGAAGGTCCACCTTTAAAAAGGGCGGAAATACCTAAACATTAAAAAGTTCGGAGAATTTTCTTTACTGAAAGTTGCAATAATCGGATAGTAT
>OMQZ01000202.1 GCA_900313355.1 uncultured Rhodospirillaceae bacterium | reverse complement strand
TAAAAACAGACTTAAACGAAATAGGACACGTTCTGTCTATCGGTGACGGAATTGCTTTAGTTTACGGACTTGATAACGTTGAAGAAAATGAGATGGTTGAATTTGATTCCGGCGTTAAAGGAATGGCCTTAAATTTAGAAGAAAACAGTGTCGCTGTCGTCGTCTTCGGTTCTGATGAAACCATCAAAGAAGGCGACATAGTCAAACGCACCGGAAAAATCGTCAGCGTTCCGGTTGGGCCTGAACTTTTGGGACGTGTTGTCAATGCTTTGGGCGAACCGATTGACGGAAAAGGCAAAATTCACGCAAAACACTTTTCAAATGCCGAAGTTAAAGCTCCCGGAATTATTGAACGAAAAAGCGTTTGCGAACCGGTACAAACGGGCTTAAAAATCATAGATGCCCTTACCCCGATCGGTCGCGGACAGAGAGAGCTTATCATCGGTGACAGACAAACCGGCAAAACATCTATCATCTTAGACACCATCATCAATCAAAAACATATCAACGAAAACGCAAAATCCGAAAAAGAAAAATTGTATTGCATATACGTTTCCATCGGCCAAAAACGCTCAACTGTCGCACAAGTTGTCAAAACGCTGCAAGACTATGGCGCGATGGACTACACAATTGTCGTCGCTGCCACAGCCTCAGAAGCTGCTCCTTTGCAATATATTGCGCCTTATTCAGGTTGCGCCATGGGAGAATATTTCAGAGACAACGGCATGCATGCCATTATTTTCTATGATGACTTATCAAAACAAGCAACAGCATACAGACAAATGTCACTTTTAATTCGTCGTCCACCGGGGCGTGAAGCATATCCGGGTGATGTGTTCTACTTACACTCTCGCTTACTTGAACGCGCGGCAAAACTCAGCGATGAAAATGGTGGCGGTTCATTAACGGCGATGCCCGTGATTGAAACACAAGCCGGAGATGTTTCTGCATACATTCCAACCAACGTTATTTCCATCACAGACGGGCAAATTTTCTTGGAAAACAATTTGTTTTATCAAGGTATTCGTCCGGCAGTCAATGTCGGTATTTCCGTCAGCCGTGTCGGATCTGCCGCTCAAATTAAAGCGATGAAACAAGTTGCCGGCACAATGAAACTTGATTTGGCACAATATCGTGAAATGGTGTCTTTCGCACAATTTTCATCTGACTTGGATGCTTCAACAAAACAGCTTCTTGAGCGTGGTGCACGCTTAACCGAATTATTAAAACAGCCTGTTTACCACCCGATGCCTGTTGAAGATCAAGTTGTTTCAATTTTTGCCGGAGTAAATGGTTATCTTGACAATATTGCCTTAAAAGATATTAAAACTTTTGAACAAAAAGCCCTTGAAACTCTGAAAACAAACCACAAAGAGCTTCTTCAAGAACTCGTACAAAATAAAGAAATAAGTGAAGAATTAAAGACAAAACTTAAGTCTTTCTTTGATGAGTTTTCTCAAAACTTTCAGGCACAAAATGAGGCAGCTTAATGGCAAGTTTGAAAGAATTACGAAACAGGCTGACATCTGTCAAATCGACCGAAAAAATAACAACGGCGATGAAACTTGTAGCTGCTTCAAGGCTTCGTAAAGCTCAAACATCACTTGAAAAAAACAAAAACTACGCTGATATCACACAAAGAGCAGTTGCTCGAATTTTGGTATCATACAAAAAGGAAGAAACCGAGAAAAAAATCAAACATATATTACCTCCGCTTTTTATTGGAAAGCCAAATCCGAAAAATTATGTCTTGATTGTCTTTTCTTCCGAACGCGGACTTTGCGGAAGCTACAATCAAAACATTGCAAAAGCGGCCTCAAAACGCATAGGTGAGCTTCAAAAACAAAACAAAGAAGTAAAAATAGTTTGTTACGGCAAAAAGGCTTATGACATCTTAAAAAAGAACTTTAGCGATTTAATTGTTCATCATGAACCATCTTTTGCAAGCGGCGGAATTTTCTATTCAGAAGCCGTTCTGATGATTGAAAAAATAATGAATTTAACAAAAAACAGCGGTTTTGATGTTTGTGAAATCATACACAGCCATTTTAAGTCCGCCGTTTCTCGAAACATTGAATCAATGCAACTCTACCCGTTAAAAATTGAACAAGATGCTATGGACGACCATTTAGACCACGTAGGAAGTGCTTATTTTGACTATAAACCCTCAAGAGAGGATATCCTAGAAGAATTATCCCAAAAGCTTTTAATTAATCGCGTATTTGAGGCGATGCTCAATGCCGAAGCCTCCGAGCAAGGTGCCAGAATGATGGCCATGGACAACGCTACCCAAAACGCCAAAGACATGATTTCAACATTAACATTAAAATATAACACCATTCGTCAATCGGCAATCACTACCGAATTAACCGAAATTATTTCCGGTGCTGAAGCAATTTAACAAGGAAACGAATATGAAAAAGAAAGATGAAAATAAAAATCTCAAACAAGAAAATTTGATTGGCAAAATCTCTCAAGTAACGGGAGCCGTCGTTGACGTCAAATTTGACGACGCATCAGCTCTGCCGAATATTTTAACGGCGCTTGTTTGCGACAATCACGGAAAAAAACTTGTCTTAGAGGTTGCTCAACACATTGGCGACAACACTGTCCGAACGATCGCAATGGACTCAACCGACGGCTTAAAACGTGGCCTCGAGGTTACAAACACACAAAAGCCGATTGCTGTTCCTGTCGGCCCTGAACTTTTGGGGCGAATTATTAATGTCATCGGCGAACCGATTGACGACAGAGGAGAAATCAATGCACCGCTTTCATCTCCGATCCATCGCGAGGCTCCCGCTTTCACGGATCAAGCAACAGAAACTCAAATTTTAGTTACCGGAATTAAGGTGATTGACCTCTTAGAACCTTATGTCAAAGGGGGAAAAATTGGCTTATTCGGCGGTGCCGGTGTCGGAAAAACGGTTCTTATTCAAGAGCTCATTCATAACGTTGCCATCGGCGCAGGCGGTTACTCTGTTTTTGCCGGCGTCGGCGAGCGTACGCGTGAAGGAAACGACTTATATCATGAAATGATTTCTTCCGGCATCATAGACTTAAACGGCTCAAATTCAAAAACCGTTCTCGTATATGGTCAAATGAACGAACCGCCGGGAGCAAGAGCAAGAGTTGCCTTAACAGGTTTAACACAAGCAGAATACTTCAGAGATATTGCTCATCAAGACGTATTGTTCTTCGTTGATAACATTTTCCGTTTTACACAAGCAGGATCTGAAGTTTCCGCCCTTTTAGGACGTATTCCGTCAGCAGTTGGCTACCAACCAACCTTAGGAACGGACATGGGCACCATGCAAGAGCGCATCACCTCTACAAAAGACGGATCAATTACTTCTGTTCAGGCAGTTTATGTTCCTGCAGATGACTTAACTGACCCCGCACCTGCGACAACCTTTGCACACCTTGATGCCACAACCGTTTTATCACGTAAAATATCAGAGCTGGGCATTTATCCGGCAGTTGACCCTCTTGATTCCACAAGCCGTGTTTTATCGCCTGATATTGTTGGTGTTGAACACTATAACGTTGCACGCGGCGTGCAGGAAATATTGCAAAAATACAATTCCCTGCAAGACATTATTGCTATTTTAGGTATGGACGAACTTTCTGATGAAGACCGTTTGACAGTGGCTCGTGCGCGCAAAATCCAACGCTTCTTGTCTCAGCCTTTCCATGTCGCCGAAGTCTTTACCGGCACGAAAGGCGTGTTTGTAAAGTTAGAAGACACCATTAAGGGCTTTAAAGGAATTTTAGACGGCCTTTATGATGACCTGCCCGAACAAGCGTTCTACATGGTCGGAACGATTGAAGAAGCCGTCGAAAAAGCAAAGAAGATGAAAGAGGTTGCTTAAAAAAATGGCGATTGAACTTAAAATATGTTTACCTGATAAGGTCTATGTTCAAAC
>OMQZ01000206.1 GCA_900313355.1 uncultured Rhodospirillaceae bacterium | reverse complement strand
TGAGCAACTTCGTGAGCCATTAGATAATCAATCGTTTCGCTCGGGGCAAGGGCGATGCGCCAATTATAGTTGATGTGGTTTAACGTTGAACAGCTTCCCCAACGGGATTTTGTGTCTTTGATGGTTACGCCCGTTAATTTGCAGGAAAGTTTTTCGGCAAGTGTTTTGGATTTTTTGAAAAACTCTTTTTTTGCCTCTCTTTTAATGTAATCTTTGATGCGTCGGTGCAAAAAATCTTTTTCACCCCCGACATAAAGCTTGTTTTCAATCAATCTCGGGGCGCCGAAATCCGAATCGTAACAAATTTTGACAGGATTTCCAAACAGGCTGATTTCTTCGCCGTCTTCAAAGTCTTTCATCTTCGGGAGCTCGGCGAGCTTTTGTTCGATCCAGTCAATGTGGTTGTTTATAAAGTCAAAGGCCTTTTTTTTGCCGTACCATTTCGGCATTGAAAGTACGACTATGCGCTTTTTGTGGTCTATGCGCAAGCTTAAACGCTTCAACTTATAAGAAGTGTTGACTTTAAGCGGAAAATCAAACGCGTTTTCCAAATCAAAGGTCTTGCCAGTCAACAATGTAATCTTCATAATCTTCAACCTCTGATTCGCTTATAATCGGGCGATTTTTTAGAGAGACACCGGCCTCGAAAACAGATGAGGCTTTTCCTGTGATTAAAGGATGCCAAGAAGGTAAATCATAGCCGTTGTCTAAGAGCCAGTAAGCGCAAGTTTTCGGCAGCCATCTGGGTTTTTCGCGGATTGCTTTTAAGTCAATATCACGGCAATCTTTGACGACATCGAATCGATGTTCATATATGCGGCATAAACAGTTTTTGGGGTTTAAAAAACGGCAATGAGCGTTGGTAAAATAGATTTTTCCTTTGCACTCAAGTTTGTTTAAACAGCATTTTCCGCACCCGTCGCACAAAAGCTCCCATTCGGTTTTATTCATTTCTTCAAGCTTTTTTTTGCGCCAAAACTCGGGCTCAACGCTTTGGTTTTTAAATCTTGATTGCGGGGAGGTCGCTTTTTTTAATTGGATATTGTCTTTTTGCAACTTTAGCCTCCGATTTGCTCGGGCAAGGCTTCCTCACTTGCTAAATTTCCGAATTGTGCATATTGACCGTTCCAGAATAAGCTTACGGTTCCAGTCGGACCATGGCGCTGTTTTCCGATGATGACTTCAGCTAAGTTTTGTGTTTCGCGGTCGCGCTTTTTCCAATCTTCAATACGTTGAGTAAAGTGTTCCGGCGTTTCGTTTTGTTTTTGTTTCGGCTCTTCATTGTGAATGTAGTAATTTTCTCTGAAAACAAACATCACAACATCCGCGTCTTGTTCGATTGAGCCGGATTCACGCAAGTCTGATAAATTCGGACGCTTGTCATCACGGCTTTCAACACCGCGGTTTAATTGAGAAAGCGCAATGACGGGAACATTGAGCTCTTTGGCTAAAATTTTAAGCCCGCGAGAGATTTCTGATAATTCTTGTACACGGTTGGCTTCACCGCGCTTTGCTGAGCCGGTAATGAGTTGGATATAGTCTATAACAATAAGCCCCAGACCTTTTGTGCGTTTTAAGCGGCGCGCGCGTGTGCGAATCGCACCTATCGTTAAGCCGGGGGTGTCGTCGATGTAAAGAGGGATGTTTTCAAGCTCACGGACAGCGGCGGCAATACGTGTAAATTCGGCATTGTTAATCTCACCTGTGCGCATGTTTTGTCCGGGGGTTTGTGTTACTGTTGATAAAATTCGGGAGGCTAATTCGTCCGAGCTCATTTCAAGGGAGAAAAAAGCCACACCTTTGTCCTTTTTATCAATGTTTTTTTCTCTTGACATAAAATCGGCAACATTGTAGGCAATGTTTGTGGCAAGCGCCGTTTTTCCCATAGCCGGACGGCCGGCGATAATAATCAAATTTGATTTTGTAAGACCACCCAAACGTTTATCTAAACGTTCTAAACCGGTCGGAAGTCCGGAAAGCTTGTCTTCGCGCTGATAGGCTTGTTCAATGTAGCCGAGCGTTGAGCCGAGAGCTTGTGAAAATTCGATGAAGTCACCTTGCGTGTTTCCAAGGTCGGCCAAGTTAAATAAATGTTGCTCGGCTTCTTCAATTTGTTCGGTCGCACCTAAATCCGCGCTTTCTGTCAAGGCGTTGTTGACAATTTCATAACCTGTGTCAATCAGCTCGCGGCGCAGATATTTGTCGTATATGAACTGACCATAGTATTCAACGTTTGTCATCGGAGAGGCGCT
>OMQZ01000207.1 GCA_900313355.1 uncultured Rhodospirillaceae bacterium | reverse complement strand
TTATGGAATTTGACACTTCTTTTTCTTATTGGAAGCTGGCTGATATGGGTTTTCAGTTGGCTCACATGGAACGTTGTTACTTACCCGTTCCGCTCAAAGTGACGTTTACTGCACCCATGATTGGAGAGAACATTCTCAACTGCTGGGACGAAACGATGGAGCACGGACCTAAAGACGTTCAGAACACAGAGTGCTATGTTTTGGCTGCCTGCGGTCTCACCGGAGAGCGCTCGTTGTTCATCAAAACTCCCGAGGACGTCGAAGCGTATGCTTATAACGACTTTATGGGCAATATTCAGCTCACTTTCGACGCTGAGGCCTTTTTCTACGTTATGGAAAAGGCAAGCAGGAAGAACAAACTGGTCTTCTTTAACAATGCCGTTCTTCCGAGCATCACCGAGGCTAACAAGTTTTTGGCCCTTGTTGATGTTTCGGATCTTTCTAAGAGAGATCGAAACCGCGCCTATACTTGGATGCAGCAGATGGTCAACCGGCAGATTCTTTAAAGTAGATTTGTTATGTGTACGAAGGGTTCAGGATGGCCGAAGACCAACAAAGATGATGGTCCTGTCAAGATGAAGATCCGCACGGTTAACAAGATGTATCTCGGCGGTAACTGTGTTCCGTATTTTCGCAGGTTTGAAACCGGAGATCGTTTTAAGGAAGTCTGGGGTATGTTTACCACCGATTCTTCCAAAGAGCGCCGCTTTTTTATTCTGCCTCCGAACAGTGAACAGGCTTATATGTTGCTGAGAGGTGATTTTGAAATTCTTTTTGATGCTTCTTTGTTTTTCAAAATAACAAATCGGCCGAATAAGAAGAATATCAATGCTTTTTGGAACCACGCCCTTCTGGCTGACCGAGAGGAATTGGCCGCTTTTGGCGAATTGTTTCTTAAGTCCGGTTGGACGCCTAAAAAAAGGCACTTTGTCCTGAATTTGATGAGCCGCCTTGAAAAGACTTATGAGCAAAACGCCTAATTCTTAAAAAAAACGTTCGAGCCTTGTGCTTGGACGTTTTTTTTGCTCATAACTTTGGTTAATTTCTTTTGTTTTCTTTTGCTTTTGTTATACTTTTTGTGTTTGCACAATATTTTAATCAAAGGAAAACAAATGAAAAAATTTGCTCTTTTAACAGTTTTTGCACTTCTTGCCGGATGTTCTCAATTTTCGGCAGATTCTGCTGCAACAACAGGTAACACAACGTCTACCAGAATGAAAGCTTGCATGCTTTCCGAAGCCAATTCAAGATATACGGCAGGAACGCTTTTCACAAATTCTATTCGCGAAACAGCTTCTGATTTGGTTAAAACATGTATGAAAAAATTGGCTTTAGAATCTGCCGGTATCAGCGCTGAATCGCAATCAGCGGCTGAAAACATTATTTCAAGCTTGAAGACTATGGCAACAACGGTTCAATAGTTTTTTTGTTGCTTTATGAAAAGCCCTGCTTCTTGAGCAGGGTTTTTATTTTTAAAATTTTCTTTACTTTTTGTCGAAAATATGTATAATGAGTGCAGAAATCAGATTATTGTTTAACTTTAATTATTATATGTCATGAAAAAAGTATTATTTTCTTTGATGGCCGCCTTTGTTTGGCTCTCTCTTTCGGCTTCGGCCTGCAGCCCCGAACCTCTTCCCGAGCTTAAGCCCGAGCAGATTCCTGAGGACCAGCAGCCGGTTTCCAACATTGATGAATTGCACTTTCATACAATCGTCAATCTTTGGGAGATGAAGATGCGCCAGCACCTGCTCCTTCCCTTTAATCTCTATATCTTACAGAGGGAAGACGGCAAGTGGTTTTATCTCAACCGAACGAACTACGGACAAGAACTGCGTGTGGGTGATGATGTTGCTGCATCATATTACACGAACTGCCCTGATGAACTTGCTGTCATCCACGAGCGCAGGACTCATGGCGGAGCCCCCGCACGCGTGAATGCCACGAAACCGGCTCTCGGTTCGTATCTCGTCGCCTCGGACCCGATTGAGGCAGATGTGAAAAACTTGTTCTTCTTGAACATGAGATACACGTCTCTCTTTTCTCCGATCGAAACGTGTTTGATTGAGACGACAGATGGTAACCTCATTTATGTTAAAGCGAGCAAGCTCGCCGAGACGAACTCACAGAGCCTCTCTGTCGGGGATCATTTCGTCTACAGTGTGTACACGATTTATCCCAACGAGGTGGTCGCCATCAAAAAACTTTAGAAAAAGCCCCGCAAACGCGGGGCCATCTTTTTATATTAATTTTAACATCGCTTTGGCTAAATCCAAACGATATATCTTTTCGTTTTTCGGATCAGGCTCATACAGATCTTCTAACTCAAAGGCAAATATATTTGATTGTTGGAGTTCAAATTCCATGCCTTTTGAAACAATTTGAGCATTGATCTTCAAATATTTCTTAAGCTTATCTAACTCAAGTGTTTTGCTTTTAATCAAACCGTTTTTGGCAGAAAAACGAGATGAATATTCCATAATCACACCAACGGTTATCGCTATCAAAAGCGCGCACAAGAAGTGGATATAGACACCTAATAAAAGCACCGTGAAGAGGACAAAGAATCCTGCCAAGGGACGGACAATATATTTTGTTATTTTTGAGGCAAACGGATAGTGCAAAATCCACATATAAAACATTATTGTTAAAATGCCGACACTTACAATTAAAAACGTTTCAAGCGGGTTAATCGCAATATATGAAATCGCCATAACCGTTAAGGCAAGCATTGACAAACTAAACGCCAAATAAAAAGCATTTAAGCGCCATGCCAAAAACTTAAAATAGCGCTTGATGTATTTTTCATGAGCGGCAAAAGCTCTGTCAAATTTTAAGTTGTTTTTGGTTTTTACTTCAAGTGACGAATCGTGTTTGCTGAACAACATTTCCGCCAGCTTTTTTAGCCCGATCGGCAGATTTTGTGTTTGGTCTGTTTTTTTAATCAACAAGATTGTGTCATTTTCTTTAGTAATGTCTATGATTTTGTAGCGCAGCAAATCAAGCAAACCCGACACAAAAGAGCGTTTATCGTAAACACCATTCAGGATATAGCGGCTCATTGGGGCTGTTTGTTTGAAACGTATGCTTAAACGCGATTTGTTTTCTTTAATCAATTTCCATGAAAAGAAATATGAGAGGAAAATGGCTAAAAAGCCCAACAGCGCAAAGAATGTGTTACCATAATCCGTTATGAACCAAACAAAACGCTGACCTAAACTCGGTTTTATAAATACGTTTCTGTCAAGCGAAGTTAAAATATGCATTCCTTCTCCGGCATTAATCGGCGTCAACGAAGCAAAGCCCAAGGCATTCGAACTTAAATGGGCAATAACCGCACGGTTTGTCGATAGATATTTCGGATAGCCCGTCATCGAAAGTTGAGAGATGAAATTTTTACCATCAGGAACCGAAACAATCGCATTGGCAGACGCAACGACCAAGTTCGGATAGCTTCCTGTGATGTCAGCATAAAACTCCGTAAATTCATCATAATACCACAACTTGCGATTAAGAAGATATTTAAAACGGTATGTGTAAACGCCCGTTTCTAATGTTTGAACTCTTTTGGGTTCAAACAATATGTTGTTTCCGATCTCGGTTAATCGATAGGGAACTTCTTCCCCGTTAACCGTGACTGACAGAAGCGTTATATCAAGCTTTTTCTTCACTTTGCTTCGAGAAGTTGTGTATTTAGGCATTAATTTGACAAGCCCGTTTTTCAACTTTTCACCGTTTGCAATCACAACGACTTCTTCGTCAACGTTGACTGCGCCCATCGGTAAAATATCATAAGAAACAAGTAAGTATGGAATATGTTCTTTTGCAACAGCCACAACCTTTTCGCCGTTTGGCAAAGTAACTTTCACCGTTGCAATATCTTCAATTTGTCTGTTGCCTGATAAGTTCTGTTTTTTGACTTGTTCGTAAAAGACCGTGTCGGGAGAAAACTCTGCCTGAGGTTTGTCAATGCGCCCCATGGCATGTTCATAAATTCTTTGAAATGCGGATTTTTTCTTTTCTTGCATTGTGGCGATATATTCGGAGCTGTGCTGAATATCCATCGAATTTGCTTTGTTTAAATCGCCTAAATCTGCACTATCACTCGTGATTGCTGTCTGAAAACGTTTTTTAAAGAAAGAACGAACTTCTTTCAAATTTTCCGGATTGGGGAGGCCTTCAAGCTTTATGGGCTCGATGGGTTTTGGTTCTTTTGAAGCTATTTCAGCTTCATCAATCGTTGAAACCTCGGCAAGCGTTTGACCTGCGACAAGACACATTGTGAAACATATTGCAAGAAAAAGTTTTTTCATAAAAATATTCCTTCATGTTAACATTTCAAACATATTTGCATATTATAATAATAG
>OMQZ01000208.1 GCA_900313355.1 uncultured Rhodospirillaceae bacterium | reverse complement strand
TGAAAGGAATGAAAAATGACAAGTGTAAGGCAAGATTTAATTGATGCATTAAGACAGTACGAAGAAGAGGAAAAAAGAAAAAGAGAGAAGCCACGGTTCAAAATCCATATGACCAAAGACGAAACAGATTAAAAAATCCGTGGGATGAAGATGGCAAATGGTGGTATTAAATAAAAAAACATGATAAACTTCTCTTAACAAAAGAAAGGATTGTTTTTTTATGAGAAAATTTATTTTGATATTGAGTTTTAAGCCGATGATATAAAACAGGAAATTTAATTTTAAGCAAAGAGGGTAATTCCCTCTTTTTTATTTTATGAAAGGAAAAATATGAGTATGGAATTTTTAAATTTTCAAAATATGACTTCAATTGAAAATGAAAACAAAGGGGTTTTTGCAAGATTTTATGATAAAGCCGTCAAAACGGGAAATATCTTAAAAAACGGGCTGCCGGAATTTGAGCAAAAACTTTATATTGAAATTAAAATACGTGATGAAAGAGATGTTTTTGATCAACCCGCAACGCAAGAACATCTCAAAAGATTTTCGGCAGAATATAACAGATATTTAACCGAAAAAGAAAAAAAGAAACAAGGTACTTCATTAAAGCTGTTTTCGTTTTTGTCGTCAGATCAAATTGAAAGTTGTTATTTTAGGGGGATTTTCAGCGTGGAAGATTTAAGCGCCCTATCAGACGAGGCAGCTCAAAACTTAGGTTTGAGCGAAGAAAAAGAGCTCGGAAAAATGTTTCTCAATGCTTCAAAAAACAACAAGTTCTTATCTCAAATGCGCCAAAAAGAGAAAGAATACATCTTAAAGATTCAAAAACTGAAAGAAGAAATCGAAAGACTAAAGCAAAATGAACAAGAAAAATTGCCAAATAGATCTTGATTTAACAGATGAGGTTTTTAAGTTTGTGACAAAAGGGTTGGGGCTGGATAAGTTATGGACACAAAAATATGTAGCCATAGGCGTTTGGGTTGAAAAAAAGCTGATCGCGGGAATCGTTTTCAACGAAATCAGGCCGAGAAGAGATGTTTGGCTGACAATTTATACCACGGATAAAAGGTGGTGCAACAAAAGGGTTTTAAGAGCGATATTTAATATCGCTTTTAATTTTTTGGAGTGCTGTCGTGCAAGTGTTCGAATAGACAACACTAATACAAAAAGCCAAAGGCTTGTTGAAGGTTTAGGCTTTAAAAAAGAAGGTGTTTTACGCCAATTTGAAGACAATGGTCACGACAGCTTTATTTATTCAATGTTAAAAACGGAATGTCAATGGAGGACAAAAGAAAATGAGTAAAGGATTAAAAGCATTCGGAAAAGTCAGTGATGGGCTAAAAGTCAATTTTGACCGACGTCCGACAAACGAATATATTAAATTCTTAAACAATTATAACACCGCAAATACGGATAACACATATTCAAATTTAAGCGACTGGGCATCAAGAGCAAGTAACAATCTTGATGATATGGGCGGATATAATTTTAAGGTCAATGCGTCTGAACAGGCAAGGCAAAAGGCTGAAAATGAAACCTTTCAAAACTACTTAAGCAAAGTTTTGCCGGCTTTTGAAAATCAGGCTGATAACCTTCAAACAAGGTTGTTAAATCAAGGCATAGGCGTTGACAGCAGTGCATATCGAAAAGCTCTTGAGGGTTTGGCCGCTTCACAAAATGCGACATTGAGCGATGGTGCTTATCAGGCAATAGAAGCCGGTCAAAATGCCTATCAGGCGGATTTAAACAATCAAATCAATGCCGCAAATTTTGCAAACAATGCCCAGCAAGATTACATCAATCAGCTGATTTCAGCTTTAAGCGGTTCAGCAAGTGCCTATGATGTTGCTACAGATAAATACAATGCCGGAAACAACTTGGCAATTAACAAAGCAAATGCCCAAAATAATTCACTAAACCAAAAATTAAAAGCACTCGGAATGGGAATTAATACGGCAAAATCAGCAATTTCAGGCCTTGCAGGGCTTTAAAACAACAAAAAGGAGTAAAATAAATGCCTTATGGTGCAAATGGAAACTTCACTCGCGTGATGAACTGGACGAGTGATTATGAAAACGGAATCGAGATTGTCTGCGACCGTCATGATGCGGAAGATGACAACTTCGCGCAAGGTTTTAACGTTGCGTTTTGCCGAGACGGACGCGCAACGGCAACCGGCAACTTTAAAATGGGCGGTTTTAAGGTTACGGGTTTGGGCGATGCTACAAGCCAAAACGATGCGGTCAATAAAAGTCAGCTTGACAGCGCAAAATCAACGCTACAAGCGGCGATTGATGCGATTGTTTCAGACATCGACGCAACAAACTATATCGGTGACATCAAAGCAAGCCTCCAAAATGCAAATCACGGAAAGTGGTTACTCTGCGACGGTCAAGCCGTTTCAAGAGAAACATACGAGGACTTGTTTTTGTTAATCGGCGAAAACTTCGGGGCGGGCGATGGTTCAACAACTTTCAACGTGCCTGATTACAGAGGCAAGTTTTTGCGCGGTTTGGGCGGAAATTCGGCGGCTGACATATATACAACGCAAGCCGAAGGTTTGCCGAACATCACGGGTAAAGTCACCGCAGACGGACGAAACATCATCACAGAGGGAGCGTTTGAGCTCGCTGATACAAAGGCTTACGGCAGAACATCAGATTATGACTCAATGAGATATTATAATTTTGATGCTTCGCTTTCAAATCCGATATACGGCGCAAGCGAACACGTTACGCCCGTTAATATGGCGGTTAATTACTTTATTAAAGCTTTGTGAGGA
>OMQZ01000211.1 GCA_900313355.1 uncultured Rhodospirillaceae bacterium | reverse complement strand
TAATGCATCAATTAAATCTTGCCTTACACTTGTCATTTTTCATTCCTTTCATATTTACTTAAAGGGCGCTCTTTAAAGAACGCCCTTTTTTCATCACGCAAAACTATCCGTTTGCGGGTGCGATATAATCAACTAAAACGCCTTGAAGCGCAGCGTTACTCATCGTCAGGTTTCCGGCCCAGCCGATAATTTTATAAATCGCATCTGAGTTGATTGCCATTCTTTCACCGCCAATCACTTTAAAGTTGCGATCTTGATGCGGACGCAAGTAGAGGTAGTTTGTGTTGATGAAATACATATGTTTTGACGGACAGCTTCCTCCTTGACCGCCGTCAAAAATAACGTCGGCTCCCTTATATTTTAATGTTTGAAAGCCGGCTTCGGCCAACTTCGGATCATTAAAACGCTGTTGAGGTTGGAGTGCACTTTCGAACAAATCATACATATAATCATCTGTCACAATCAAATCCGGTTTATCCGTGCCGCGTGAACATTTTAAATACATATCGTTCATTTTGCTTAAAATCGTTGATGCCGATAAGGCATTTGCCGAGCTTGAAATCACATTTGCCTGATTGCGCCAAAATTCGTTGCCGGCTGTTGCGCGGTTAATGCCACCGACCGTGCCTGTTGATGGTGCGTCTGCAACCAAGAGTTTTAAGCCACCGATTTCTTTGCCTGAAGAGCCTGTTCCGTCTGAATAAAGCGCTTGAGAAATTTTATTTCCCATCGTTTTTTCGGCATTTTGAATGCGCTTTTCGAACAAATCAATCATTCGGCTTTCACCGCTGTTTTTAAGCATTTCTTCGCCCGAAACAGCCACCGGAACGGCACAAAGTTTTAAGGCATATTCGGCTGCGCTGAAAAGTTCAGGTCCGTTATATGTGATTGTGTCAAAACCGGAATACCAAACCATATTGCCTTCACCGTATTCCAACTCTTCCAAAATTTTGGAACCCCCGTCAATCGGTCTGATTTTGTCTTTTGCAGAAAGTCTGTTTAACAAAGCATTGTTCTTTGTTACGTTATCTGCCATTTTTTTTGATCGATTTTCAATCGTTGTCGTAAAAATCGAATCGTATTTTTCATTAGGTGTTGTCATAAATTAAAATTCCTTTTTAAATTGCGCCTCAAGTTCTTCTCTCAAACTCAATTCTCTCGGTTTGGCTTCGGCTTTTGAATGCGGCGAAAAGGAAAGCTCTTTTGCCTTTAAGACATCCCCAAATTTTTCAGATAAGACTCCTCTGATTTTTTCTTCAATCATTTTGTCCCTAACCGTTTCATTAAGCCACAAAGCTTTTTGATAGGCTTCTTCCAAACTTGAGGCGTTGCCTCCTTTTAATGCGCTGATCATTTCTTGTTTGACCTGCGCGCAATAAGGGTGTTTTAAATTTCCGCCATCATCGACGGCTTCTTCAAAACGCTCCACATCAAAAAAAGCGGCATCTTCACGCCGCTTTTGAAACGCATATGCTGCCTTTGCCATGTCTGAAAAAAATTTTTGCTCTTTCGAAAATCTTGAAGCATTGTTGTTGTCTTCTTTAATACCATAAGTTTTTGCCAAATAAGTCAGTGTTTCGAGCGGATTTTCCTGCATTGCATCATCAAGTAAAATCAAATTACTTATATAATCCTGTGCATTTTCAAACCCTAAAGTGTTTAACCTTTCTTTGCGCTCATTAAAAAACTTATCAGCCCACTTATTGGCATTTATTTTGTTTGCCAGATTAGAAAAACCTTTTTCCACCTGCTTTTCCCGCTCGGTCAAATATTTTTGCCATTCAGGCGAAAGCGTTTTAAAGTCTTCCTGAAATTGTTTGGTATAACTTTTAGGCGCAGCCATCGTTTCCTCTGTGCCAAGCGCTTGAGGCTCATCGGTCAGATCGCTTTCCGTGGTGTTTACCGTGTTATCTTCACTTTGCATATTTGCCGAAGCGAAGTTTTTTTCGAGTTCATCTCTTAGTTCACTCATTCCATATCCTTTTTTTATATTCATTAATAAAATCATCAAAAGCCTCTTTTGTCTGAAGCTCTTGATTTTTGTGCCGCACATTCTTCAAATATGCGTCGCTGTAGTCGCCTGCGAGTGCCAAGCCGCTTTCATGCAGATATTCATCAACATCTGCACTCGAGCATGCCAAACGCCCGTTTGGCAACAAAACTTCTTTTGAAAACATTTTCTACCATCCCCCTGTCTTCTGTTTTGCGTTTGAAAACATTTCCTCAATTGAAACTTTACCGTTCCCGTAAAGTTTTATCATTCCTCTGTCATAAACCGGTTCGGCAAAACTCAAAGCCAGCGCGTCTGCCATATCGGTCGAGCGTCCGAGCCTTTTTTTGATTTCTTCTTTTTCTTCCAAAATCAGCCGCCCTCTAAAATCATATCTCTTGTTCACACCAGCCAGCTCATCAAACAAGCCCTCATCTTTTGGAAGTTCTACCTCATCATCAAGCCATTGGCTTATCTTGTCCCACATCTCGGCGCGCCTGTTTGCATACCGCTCGTCGTTGATGGCTTTTGAGCCAAAATTAACCCCTCGCACAACTTCAATAAAGCCCCTGTCTTTTAAGATATCATACACACCGCCTCCAACGCCGCCTACATCAACAAACATTTTAGAGGGATGATATTTTTCAATTATGTTCGT
>OMQZ01000212.1 GCA_900313355.1 uncultured Rhodospirillaceae bacterium | reverse complement strand
TTATGATATAGTGCAAAAATGTTGCAAAAAAACCGATGCCGAAGATTGTATTTTTCAAGATAATGAAATTGAGGCTTGCGGCGTGGGGCAATGGAGCGAGTATCCTAACTCTTTGAATTTTAGAACCAAAGAATGTTGTAAAGATGAAACCGAGAATTTTTGCCGTTTTATTCATTATGAAGAATATTGCGGAAGAGGTGAATTCAAGGATTTTCCGTATTCGCCGATTAAAATGTGCTGCAAAGATACTGAAGGAAGAGATTGCGTTATTATCAGAGCCAAAAGAAAATGCGGAGAATATCAGCTGAAAGAATACTCTGTTCACAAGCCCGATTGCTGCCATTCGTTTTTGCAAAAGTGTACCGGCAAAGTAAATGACTGCCCGAAGTGCCTGTAAAAAGTTCATATTTTTACGAATCGGCTAAAAAGCATAGACGAATCGTAAAATTAACTATTTTTTAACTTTTTCATTGATTCTAAAATCTTGTTATGATATAAAAACACATCCTCTGGTTTTACTTCAAGGATTGTGTAAATGAAAAATTTTAGCAATCACAAGGTATTATCCCAAATATTAACAAACCGAAATATGGAGGGTCCTAATTTCGGCAGAGGAACAACCGCCTTTGAGCATGACATTGAAAAAATTTGGTTAACCGTTAACCGTACATGTAATTTCAGATGCCCGTATTGTTATGCCGAAACCACCGATTATAAAAATGAAATGTCCTTAAGTATGGCAAAGAAGCTCATTTCTTTTGCTAAAGATATGGGGGCGAAAAGTGTTATTTTAATCGGCGGAGAACCTCTTTTATATTCTAAACTGGAAGAAACCGTTTCTTATATTGTCAACAACGGAATGAAGGTTGTGGTTGTTACAAACGGTACAGAAATCAGAAAAAAACGAATTCAAGATTTAATTGATGATAATAAAATAAATTCCATCGGCTTTTCTTTGAAAGGATGGGATGCTCAGTCGTATCTGGAACAGACAAAAGTAAACTCTTTTCCGCAGGTTACGGAAGCAATTTCTGTTTTTGCAAAATCTGCTGTCGGAGGAAGCTATTCTTTTGTGATAACAAAACAAACACACGATAAATTACGACAAGTAGCAGAACTAATCAAACACGATACAAAAAGAAAATTAAAACTAATTTTTTGCAACCCCATTGTTTGGAAAAACGGGATAATCGACGGCAAAGAGATGTTGCCTGTTGCCGAGTTGGTCGAAAGCGTGATTAAGCAATATGAAGATATAAACAAAATTTTGCAAGGACGTTTGGTATTGCAGCAGTCTTTGCCATCATGCGTATGGCCGGCAGATTTTATAGAACATTTAAGAGCATTAAAGCAAATTCAATTTGGATGTAATGTTTGCTCACAAAAAGGTTTAGCCTTTGGAATACAAGGCGAAGTATTATTATGTAATGCTATAGCAGATTTTCCAATCGCTTATTTTGGAAAAGATTTCACTGATCGACAATCGTTTGTTGCATTTGTTAATGGTGAAGACAAGAAAGAACTGTTCCACAAGTTTTTCAAATATCCATTTAGACAATGCGGAGATTGCTCAAAAAACGAAGCTTGCCTGGGAGGCTGCCCTCTTAAGTGGCTGTTTTATTCGGCAAAAGATTGCCGTGATTTGATGCGGACCAAATACGAGTAGGCAAAATGAAAGGAGGTGATAGGCATGGAAGAAATGATTTTGGAAGAAGAAACAACAAGTTGCATGGAATGCTGGTGCGATTAACCGTAATCGAACAAAAAGTAAAAAAAATAAAATTTTATATTTTTTAGAGTACCTACTCGTATTTGGATAAAAAAGTCTTTTGGGGAGTTTGTTATTGTGAGTGAACAAGTTGATGTGATAAAAAAACCTTTTTATGTGCAATGGCATATTACAAGCCGTTGCAATTTGCATTGTGAGCATTGTTATCAGCGCAATACCAGTCTGATTTCGGAACTGGACGAAGCAAATTTGCAAAAAATCGCCGACAAACTGGATGACATGGCCGCTGCAAACAATTTGAAACTGGCGGTGTCTATTACAGGCGGAGAGCCTTTTTTTAGAAAAGATGTTATTTTTAAGTTGTTGTCTTATTTGCAAAACAAAGAACATATAGATGCACTGCAAATTTTATCCAACGGGCTTTTGTTGGGTAAAGAAGAAGTAGCAACATTGAAAAAAATAAAAAAACTGAAAGGTCTGCAAGTATCTTTGGAATCACCTGACAAAGCAATTCATGATCAGATCAGGGGAAAAGGAAATTTTGAAAAGGTAGTTGAAAAAATAGCATTTTTGAAAGAACACGGCATAAAAATTTCAGTGATGATGACTATCAGCAAGTTAAATTATAAGCAGATAGCTGAAATGAACGAGCTGTTGAAAAAATTAAAAGTAGATATTTTTGGTGTTGATCGTTTTATCCCCGAGACCAAAAGTGACTTTGATAAATCTGCCCTGCGCCCTGAAGAGATTAAAGAGGCTT
>OMQZ01000213.1 GCA_900313355.1 uncultured Rhodospirillaceae bacterium | reverse complement strand
CGTATCTATTAGTTCTTTTAAGGCAGAAAAACAGCCTTGCTTAAAGTCAAAACGTGATTTGTATTTTTCTTTGAGCTCATCAGCCCTATCTTTTACGCTTGGATCGCGATCAATCGCAATGACTTTGCAATCAGCTTTTTGTAAAATTGCGGTTGTGTAGCCGCCGAAGCCGAATGTTGCATCAACATATACCTTTTGAGGTTCAGGATTTAAATAAGTTAAGACCTTATCTAACATCACCGGAATATGTCTTTGCGTGTTCGTCATTTTAAGCGTTTTCTCCTGTTTTGCGTGTGTTTAAAACAGGACGCTTTTTCATCACTTCGACTCTTATTCTTTCTTCTTCTTTTTCCCAATTTTGAGGTGACCAAATTTGGAATTTTCGGCCTTTGCCGACAAAAACAGCGGTGTCTTTGATTTGAGCGTGCTTTAATAATTTTTCGCTCAAGACGATACGGCCGGTGCTGTCAAAAGTGAACCTTTTGGCATCGCCAAAAATAAGGTTTGTTAAATCGTCTTGTGTTTGTGAAAAGAAATCATTTGAGTCTTCAATTTCGGAAGCCAACTTTTCGAGCAAATCTTCCGTGCAACCTTCAATGCACGGCGAAACAAGGCTGCGATAGCATACAATTTCAGAGCCTAATTCCTTGACTATGGCACGGTAATCTGCGGGCAAGGAAACACGGCCTTTCGAATCGACCTTGTTTGTAACGGTATCCATAAAGAGAAAGGTTTTTCTCAAAGGTGTGTCTCCCATAAATTATTTTGTATATTTATGGTATATCATGGTAATTTATGGGAATCAATGGAAAATTTTAGGATTTTATTAACTGTTCTTGGTTTGTTCCCTTGCTGCTTTGCGCCTTCTTCTTTTATTTCAGCGATTGTGAGAGATTAAAATTTTTTTAATTTTTTTGTGAATTTTATCAAGAGCGTTTTTCTTTGAAGAAATTTTTGAGCAATTCTGAGGAAGAATGTGATAAAATTCCATGTTCGATTCGCGGTGTAAAATGACAGGTTTTGCTTTCAAAAAAACGGATTGTGTTTATGACGGCACCGCCTTTTTCATCAAGAGCTCCGATAATTAAGTTTTCAATACGTGCGTGAGAAATTGCCGATGCACACATTGTGCAGGGTTCAAGCGTTACATATAAAGAGCATCCCCATAAACGTTTTGTGTTTTGTTTTTTGCACGCTTTTCTTATCGCAAGGATTTCAGCATGAGCTGTCGGATCGAGTGAGTGTTCGGTTTGGTTGTGGGCTTTTGCGATGATTTTTTGGGTTTTGTTATCGACGATTACGGCGCCGATCGGAACTTCATCTTTTAAGATAGCTTTCTGAGCTTGTTTTAAGGCAATAGCCATATATTTTTCGTGGTTCATTAAATATCCTTTGATTTTTATGATTGTTTAGGCTATAGTAGCGCAGATTTGATAAAGGAAAGTTAAGATGGCACAAAGATTGGCAAAGTTTATGGCAAGAACCGGCGTTTGTTCAAGACGAGAAGCTGAAAATTATATCTTACAAGGCAGAGTAAGTGTTAATGGAAAAATTATTGAAACGCCTGCATTTAATGTTGAGGGAGACGAAGTAATTGCTTTTGACGGTGAAAAATTGAAAGCAGCTGAACAAACGCGCCTTTGGCTTTATTATAAACCTGTGGGATTTGTAACAACACATAAAGATGAAAAAGGTCGTCAGACAGTGTTTGAGGCATTGCCGCCTTCGATGCCGCGTGTGGTCAGTGTCGGTCGTTTGGATTTAAATTCAGAAGGGTTGTTGTTGCTCACAAATAACGGCGAGCTTTCACGCGAACTTGAGTTGCCAAAGAATGCTTGGTCAAGGAGGTATCGTGTGAGGGTGCATGGCAGAGTTGATGAAGATAAATTAAGGGCCTTGCAACAAGGTGTTACGATTGATGGGGTTGTGTATGGCAAGGTTTTGATTGATGTTGAGCAAAAAGTCGGAACGAACACATGGCTTTCTGTGAGTTTAAATGAAGGTAAAAATCGCGAAATTCGAAAATTGATGAAATTTATCGGATTGGAAGTCGCACGCTTAATCAGGGTTTCGTATGGTCCGTTTCAGCTTGGAAATTTGAAAAAAGGTGAGGTTAAAGAAGTTCCGTTTAAGGTTTTGAAAGAACAACTCGGCGGGCGTTTTAAGTTATGAGAATCGTTGGTGGAAAATATCGAGGGAAAAACCTTTTTGAGCCTAAAAGCGACGATGTAAGGCCGACTTCGGATCGCGCACGAGAGGCAATATTTAATATTTTATATTCTAAAATCGGCGGTGTGGAAGGGCGCAAAGTTTTAGATGTTTTTGCGGGCACAGGTGCTTTGGGATTTGAGGCTCTTTCAAGAGGCGCTCAAAGTGTTTGTTTTATTGATAAAAATACGCAACTTGTTTTAAGAAATGCTAAATTGTTTGTCAAAGAAGATGACAAAATTAAAATTGTTTGTGCTGATGCGACGCGCTCTTTGCATCTGAAGGAAAAATATGATTTGATTTTTTGTGATGCGCCTTATGATAAAGGGCTCAATGAAAAAGCATTGGAGAGTCTTTTGTCAGGCGGTTTTATTGAAGAAGGCGCTCTTTGTGTGGTTGAGACAAGATATAACGAGGACTTGACTTTGTCATCTTTTTTCGAACTTTTGGATGAGAGAATTTATGGTATGGCAAAAGTACGTTTGTATACTTTTTGTTCATAATTTTGTCATAAAAAGTTATTGCACGTGTTAAAAAAATGTGATATTCTTTAACCAAGAAAATAAGCCACGCAATTCAAGGAGTATCTGATGGCGAGAAATTGTTTTGAGACCGCTTGTGTTTCGCACCAGTTTGACACATATTCACCTGAGAAGATTAAGCAAAAATTGGAATCTTTGAAAATTTTGGGTGATGATGAAGAACGGGCGCAATATGAAAAATATTTGAATAATCCGAATTATGCTCAAGAATTTTCGGTTTTGTATGAAGTTAAAGATAAGTCTTGTGAAATGTTCGATGACGGCAAGGGTTGTAAGTATGAATTTAAGGAAGTGGAATACCGCAGACCTAAAATTGAAGATGAAAAATCAGATGTGGTTTCTCCATCTTCTCAGCTTGAATTAGAATGTAAGCTTGACAATGATCTCGTTTTCGGTTTGTCTGTTCATAAGGCATCGCATAAAACAGCAGACAAGGAAGAACCGGATCAGTTTGTCGGTCAAATTCACATCCCTGATGAAACAATTGCAAAACTAAATGAAGAAAGGTTAAACCGCATTTTTGAGTTCTGCTCGAAATACGGGTTTTCAACTTTTGGACTTGATGTTCCGATGAAGGACGGCGTTGTTGATTTAGATGCAAAGCTTGCTGATTTAATGGAAAAATATCAGGAAGAACAAGCAAGAAAAATAGCTGAAAATCCGGGACCTGAAAAACCGAGCGAAGATGAAAATGATTCTAAAGGAGCTCAAGTCAGCGATTATGTCCGGCTTGTTGATGATGTTGATACGTATGTTGATACTGCCGGTTTGGGAAAAGCGGCGCAGCAGGCTAAAGAGAACCTGAAAAATTCTGCAAAAGCTGTTTCTCTTGACGATATTGTCAAGAATATGAATAATTTTTTGACGAAGGATTTACATAAAAGAAGAGGTTTGTCTTATTGGGAGCATGTCAAAAAAATCGACGGCAGAAGAACCTATGTGTTCAGCATTTATGATAAAGAGGATCCGAAAAACTATGAAAATGACGGAAAGCCGGATCCTAAAAATTCAAGAGTTCGTGTTCCGACTTTTTCAGCAAGGTTGTATGTTTCTCAAGATAATGACGGCAAGTTTTATTTTGGCTATGGAACGCCTGCGGGAAAACCTATGGATGCCGGATTAGCTAGTGATTTTATGGGTGAAATTAAAAAGACAGGTATTACACATTTGAATTTGAAAAATTTGCCGAACTGTGATAAGTCGACATGGATGAAGGCTTGCGCTGAAAGAGGGATTGTGCCGACCGGCTGCAGTTATAGCACACAAAAAGCTGATATGATGCTCAAAGCGGCAAAAGAAAAACTTTCAACCCAAGAGTATGCTAATTTTGAACGTTCTTTGATGGAACAATGGGAAGAAAACGCAAAAAATAGCGGCAAAGAGTTGCCAATCAGTGATTTGGAATATATTCGTAAAAAGAAAAACGAAGCTCGCTATTTAATTGATAACCAATCTGATTTGCGCGAGGCAGCTGAATTTGAGAGTAAATTTGAAAATTTCAGAAAAGCATATGTCGCCTCAGATGGCTTATATAATATGGCAGATACGACCATCAGAAAGGGTAGTTTGAATAAACGTACCGGTGCTGCGAGTGTGATTGCGGCAACGCATACCTTGGCTCGCGTTTTTGATCTTGTGGTTGGTGATGATAATAATCTTGAGGCACGCTTTGCAAGCCGATTAGATCAATTGATGTCAAATCCGGTCAGAGATGAGGTCGGAAATGTGACAATGGTACGTTTAAGCAGTGAAGAAAAGAAAGAACTTTTAGCTGTTGTGTCTAATAAAAAGATTAAAGAATTAAACAAGGCTGATTATCAGAGAATTTATACCATATTATATGAAAGACAACTGAAAAACGCTGATGCGGATATTGTTGATCGAATTCGTAAAAGTGATGCATCAAATACAAAACGAGCTGTTCCGATTTTGTTGGGTGATGCTTGGAGCGTTGCGCAAGGTCAGCTTACGGAAATGAACCGAAAGCTCAAGAAAGATATTGGTATTAATCCGCTTGAAGTTCCTGAAAAGCACTTCGGTTTGTTCTATGAAAAGTCTATTGAAATTTTGGCGCAAGATAAGAAAAAAGCTGAAGAAAAGGCGAAGAAAGAAGAGCAAAAATCTCAAGAGCAAAAAACGCAACCTAAGCCTAAGGTTTCTTCAGGTCGCGAGATATAGCAATAAAAAAAAGCACCTTAAAGGAGGTGCTTTTTTTATTGCTCGCTTTCGTTTTAGGCCGGAGACATCATCATTGACATCTGTTTTCCTTCTAATTTCGGGGCCGAATCGACTTTGCCGACCAATTCCAAATCTTCAATGATTTTATCCAAAATTTCTTTTCCCATGTTATTTGCGCTCAATTCTCTTCCTTTGAAACGCATTGTGAACTTCACCTTGTCACCTTGGCTTAAAAACTTTTTGGCTTGTTTTAATTTAACGTCATAATCGTGCGTATCAATCGCAGGACGAAGTTTTAATTCTTTAATGTTGACAACTTTTTGATTCTTTTTGGCTTCGTTTTTACGTTTTTGAACTTCATATTTATATTTGCCGAAATCTAAAACTTTACAAACAGGTGGGTTGGCCTGCGGAGAAATCTCAATTAAATCAAGACCGGCGTTATCTGCAATTTCAAGAGCTTCTTTGATCGAGACAATGCCTCTGTTTTCACCCATTTCATCAATTAAACGAACTTGTTTGACTTTTATTTCTTCGTTAATGCGCGGTCCGTCATCGTTGCGTACTGGCGCAGAAAAATTTTCTGTTGCTATAGGAACCTCCATAAAAAATTAATCGAACAATATTATTTTATTTGAATAAATAATAATTATCAAGAAAAATTACAAATAAATATGAACATTTTTTTTTGCTTTTCGTTTTATTAGGTGTATGGTTATTTTTTGAAAAGGAATGAAATTATGAAAAAACTTTTGTATGCTTTAACTTTTATGCTTTGTGCAACAAATGCCATGGCTGAAACATATTTTGTGATTGATGACAACGGCTATGTGACAGGGCAGATGACAACAACGACCACAACAACTTATGCTGCGCCTTCGTATGTTACGACACAGCCACAGGTAACTGTCGTGCGTTCATCGCCGGTTGTGCGCAACAGCTATTATTACGACAGCTATTCAACAGGTTCGGCTTTTGCAGCCGGCGTGACAACAGCAGTCATCGGAGCATTGCTCTTCGACGGGTTCCATGTCCATCATCACCATAAACACAGAGCGCCGGCAGTGATTCACCATAATTCAGGACATCATGGCGGTGGTCATCATGGTAAAAGGCACTAAATAATCCTTTAATAAAAGCCCCTTTTGAAGGGGCTTTAAATTTAACGAATGTTGAGTTTTGCAACTTTCGCTTTTTCAATTGCTATATCTTTTTGGCTTGGTGTTTTATTGCCGCTTTTGTTTGGAGGTATATGTTATACTCTCTTTGAAGAGGGTCTTTGCCCTGTTCTAAAGCATATTGCTTTTTTTCGTTTTCTCGTTCGATTGCATATCTGGCGTTCCGTTCATTCATTGAAAGTGTGTCTTTCCAAGATTTAAAACCGACCATTTGAGCCGAAAGCTCCAGAGCTTCATGGTGCGGAATTTGAAGCAGTTTCTTTAAGGCTCGCGCTTTTTGCTTTAAGATTTCAAGATAGATATCTTTAGCCGTTTTTTGGATTTTGGAAACTTCTTCGTAAATTGCGGCAATGTAATGTTCGGGAACATATTCAATGTCAAATTTTAGGTCGGGATAGCTTAATTGAAGCGTTTTGATTTGGGCTTTGTTTTCTACCTCGTGCCTGTCTTTGCTTAAGATTAATTTGCCGTCATTAAACAAGACATACCAATCATGATGCGGTGCAATGTGCCCTATATATGGAGCCGTTGAAGGTGGAAGTGTTACGCTGATACATTTTCGGTTTTCAAGAAGCGTTTTGATATAATCTTGCATTTTAAATTTTTCTTCATCTGTTAAATTTTCTTGAGGCGGCAGATTTTTTAAGGCTTCGTTTTCTGATATATACCAATCAAAAGTTTTGGCTTTTTCGTATAAGGCTTCTATATAGTCTTGAGGAACATATAAACGTTTGAGATAGACGTATTGATTATATTTGAACGTAAAATCATATGTCGTTTCGGGGTCATTGATAGAATTTCCGCCTTTATAATCTTTTGAGACAAAGAATGAGCCGTCTTCAAAAAGCGCAAGAAATTTGCGATATGTCGGGGCAATTTGTTCAAATTTAGAAGCGGTTAATAAAATATTGTTTTTATCAAAACACTTTTTTAAGAATGAATCTTTGTCAGGAAGCGGCATAATTTCGAGATTTTGTTCCGGCGGATATTGTATGTCGGCATATTTTGAAATTTTTTGCAAAAACTCGCTATATCCGAATATGTCAAATTGGACTTGAGGTCCGTAAATTTTTTTGATTTTGTATCCGTGCAACGATAAAGCCTTTTTTATCTTTTCCAGCATGTAAGAATAATCTTTTGTCGGATTAAATCTGTGGATGAGTACGCCGTTTGAGAAAAAATGGAACGGTACATTGTAGTGTTCTAATGGTAAGGTGTTTAATTTTTGGATAATCCATACATCTTTAACATTGTGTTTTAATTTGTATTCTCTCTGTCTTTCCATAATTGACCGTCCGTAGGTCGGGCCTATCGGATTGAATGTCAAACAAGTGCCATCTTGAAACAGTTTTTCAAGCGTTTTTTGGGTTAAGCTTAAGGGTAAAGTTTTCATAGCAAAATCTCCTATAATCAGAGGATGTTTATTTTGATGCCTGCCTGTCAAAAATCCTCTTTATTTAAGGGTTTTGCAGTGATAAATTCAACAAGTTGTCTCATCCGAGTTCGCCTACATGGGCAGGCAGCAAGCGTCAACCTTCGCTCTGAGTATCAAGATAACATAAATTAGGGATGGTGTCAAGTTCATTTGAATAAAGAAGTGATCGATACAGATAAAACTTTTTTAGAATCGTATATATACTTTTAAATATATGTACATATGTATGGCTGGAAGTTTTTTCTTTTTTGTGATAAATTTTACCTGTTCAGGTGTTTTTGAGGTCTTTTTGCACAAAATAAAAACATTTAGAATCAATCACTTATAAAAAACTTTCAAAAAAACGAAAAAAAATTAAAAAAGGTGTTGACAAGGACAAAGTGATAGGTTATAAGCACACTCACCGACGCGGACGGGAACGTAAGCTTCGGAGTTATAGAAGAGAGTAGATAAGAAGAGGATATACAGGCAGCGTGCTTTAATAAAAAGTAAGAAGTCTGTATATTAAGGAACCT
>OMQZ01000214.1 GCA_900313355.1 uncultured Rhodospirillaceae bacterium | reverse complement strand
TGCCGAATATGCCGTGAGAGGAGATATTGTTGATATTTTTCCGGCAAGCGCGGATCAGCCTTTGCGAATCGATTTGTTTGATGATGAGATTGAAAAAATTCGTTTGTTTGATCCAATTTCGCAACGCACCACAGGTGAGATTAAATCATATGTGTTCGGGGTGGCTGATGAAGTTGTGTTAGATAAAAATGCGATTGAAAATTTCAGACAGCGTTATCGTGAAGCATTCGGTGCGGTCGGTTTGAAAGATGAGTTGTATGAAAGCATTTCAAACGGCATGAAATATATCGGTTTTGAAAACTGGCTTGCATTTTTTTATGAAGATCCATTGCCGACTTTGTTTGACTATTTGCCTGCATCAAGGATTGTTTTAAGCCAGCATATTGATGATGCGTTGCTGGCAAAAGAGAACAGTATATACGATTATTACACGGCGCGAATCGAGGCACTAAAGGTTAAACAGGCCACTGATGAAACAATTTATCGTCCGATTAAACCTGAATTGATGTATTTGACGAAACAAGAATTTGAGGCATCGGTCGAAAATAAAAAAGCCGTTCGTTTGAGCGAAATGTCGATCCCTGACGGGGATAACGTTGTTAATCTGAAAGTTATTCCGGGGCGTGATTTTGCGCACGCAAAAAGTATTTCGGTTTCGGCTGTTTATGATGATTTGAAAGATTATTTGAGCGCTAACGGGCGCTTAAAGAGAATAATTTGTTTTTCGAGCGCGGGCGCAAGAGAAAAATTTATTTCTATCGCAGATGAATATCAAATCAAAAATATTGTTTCGGCTGAAAGTTATGATGAAGCCTTAAAATATTCCGGTCAAAAGAAAATTGCTTTAGTTGTTTTGGATATTAATCACGGATTTAAGACAGAAGAACTTTGCGTTTTAAGCGAGGCTGATATTTTTGGGGTTCGCCAAAACAGACGTGTTCGAAAAGTTAAGGCCGAAGACTTTATTGATGATGTTTCGACACTTAATGTGGGTGAGTTGGTGGTTCATATCGAACACGGAATAGGACGCTTTGAGGGGCTCGAAAACATTACGGCGGGAGGTGCGCCACATGATTGTTTGAAAATTTTATATGCGCACGGTGATAAACTTTTTGTGCCGGTTGAAAATATTGAAGTTATCTCGCGCTATGGTTCGGACGACGAAAACGTTCAATTAGATGTTTTGGGCGGTTTGGCATGGCAGGCGAAAAAAGCCAAAGTTAAAGAAAAAATCAAAGATATGGCTGAAAAGCTGATTAAGGTTGCGGCAGAACGCGAACTTAAAACAACAGATTGTTTTATGCCGCCGCAAGGGCTTTATGATGATTTTTGTGCACGATTTGAATATCACGAAACTGATGATCAAATGAAAGCCATTGTTGATGTTTTGAAAGACTTAAACAGCGGTGTTCCGATGGACAGACTCGTGTGTGGTGATGTGGGCTTCGGAAAAACGGAAGTGGCGTTGCGTGCGGCATTTGCGGTTGCATCAAACGGTGCACAGGTTGCACTTATTGTGCCGACGACACTGTTGGCGCGCCAACACTATTTGAATTTTAAGAAAAGGCTGGAAGGCTTTGATGTTAAAGTTAAGATGCTTTCGCGCTTGACAAGTGCAAAAGAATCACGGGAAACAATTGAGGGCTTAAAAAACGGTTCGGTTGAAATTGTGATCGGTACGCATGCGCTTTTATCGGATAATGTTAAGTTTTGTAATTTGGGGCTTTTAATCATTGATGAAGAGCAACATTTCGGAGTGACTCATAAGGAAAAATTAAAAGCGCTAAAATCTGATGTTCACGTTTTAACGTTGAGTGCGACACCAATCCCGAGGACTTTGCAACTTTCATTGACGGGTGTTAAAGATTTGAGCATTATTGCCACGCCGCCGGTTGACAGAATGGCAGCCAGAAGTTTTGTGATGCCCTTTGATAAGGTGATGATTAAGGAAGCCGTTTTACGCGAAAAATACCGTGGCGGTCAGACATTTTTTGTTTGTCCGAGGGTTTCGGATATTGCCGGTGTTGAGAAGATGCTCAAAGAGCTGTTGCCGGAAGTTAAAATCGCAGTGGCTCACGGCCAGATGAGGGTTAAAGATTTGGAAGATGTGATGGAAGATTTTTCAAATCTGAAATATGATGTTTTGCTTTCGACAACGATTATCGAATCGGGTATTGATATGCCAAGCGTTAATACAATGATTGTTTATCGCGCGGATATGTTCGGGCTTGCGCAACTCTATCAACTCAAAGGGCGAATCGGTCGATCTAAGGTTAGGGGTTATTGTTATTTTACGGTTCCGGCACAGAAGAAATTAAAACCGATTGCATTAAAGAGGCTTAATATTTTATCTGCTCTCGATACTTTGGGCGCGGGATTTTCGCTCGCGTCGCATGATATGGATATCAGAGGATCGGGAAATGTTTTGGGCACGGAGCAATCAGGGCATATTAAAGATGTCGGTATATCGCTTTATCACCATATGCTTCAAGAAGAAATCGTGCGCCTTAAAGCAGCAAAAGCTGACGAAGTTGTTGAAGCGTCTAAGGCAGATGATTTTAGTCCGCAAATTGTAACGGGTATTCCGGTCATGATTCCCGAAAGTTATGTTAAAGATTTGGGGGTTCGTTTGGGGCTTTATAAGCGAATCGGGGCTTTGAAAACAAATGAAGAGCTTGCGGATATGAGAGCAGAGCTCGTTGACAGGTTTGGG
>OMQZ01000215.1 GCA_900313355.1 uncultured Rhodospirillaceae bacterium | reverse complement strand
TGCCGAATATGCCGTGAGAGGAGATATTGTTGATATTTTTCCGGCAAGCGCGGATCAGCCTTTGCGAATCGATTTGTTTGATGATGAAATTGAAAAAATTCGTTTGTTTGATCCAATTTCACAACGTACGACGGGTGAGATTAAATCGTATATATTCGGTGTTGCTGATGAAGTGATTTTGGATAAACACGCAATTGAAAATTTCAGACAGCGTTATCGTGAGGCATTCGGCGCGGTCGGTTTGAAAGATGAGCTTTATGAAAGTATTTCAAACGGGGCAAAGTATGTCGGTTTTGAAAACTGGCTTCCGTTTTTTTATGAAGATTGTCTGCCGACTTTGTTCGACTATTTACCGATGGCAGAGGTTGTTTTAAGCCAGCATATGAATGACGCTCTGCAAGCAAAAGAGGATAGTATATATGATTATTATACGGCGCGAATCGAGGCACTAAAAGTTAAGCAGGCCACTGATGAAACAGTTTATCGTCCGGTTATGCCCGAGTTGATGTATTTGACTAAAAAAGAATTTGAGGCATTGGTCGAAGATAAAAAAGCCGTTCGTTTGAGCGAGATGTCGGTGCCCGACGGAAAAGACGTGGTTAACTTGAAGGTTATTCCGGGACGTGATTTTGCACATGCCAAGAGTATTTCGGTTTCGGCCGTTTATGATGATTTGAAAGATTATTTGAGTGCGAATGCACGCTTAAAGAGAATAATTTGTTTTTCAAGCGCGGGCGCAAGGGAAAAGTTTATTTCAATCGCAGATGAATATCAAATCAAAAATATTGTTTCGGCTGAGAGCTATGAGGATGCTCTCAAATATTGCGCTCAGAAGAAAATTGCTTTGATTGTTTTAGATATTGAACACGGGTTTAAAACAGATGAGTTTTGTGTTTTAAGCGAAGCTGATATTTTCGGAGTTCGTCAAAACAGGCGTGTGCGCAAAGCTAAGGCTGAAGATTTTATTGATGATGTTTCGACACTTAATGCGGGCGAATTGGTGGTTCATATCGAACATGGTGTTGGGCGTTTTGACGGGCTCGAAAATATTATGGCCGGCGGTGCCCCTCATGATTGTTTGAAAATTTTATATGCACATGGTGACAAGCTTTTTGTGCCGGTCGAAAATATTGAAGTTATTTCGCGTTACGGTTCGGATGACGAAAATGTTCAATTAGATGTTTTGGGCGGTTTAGCATGGCAGGCAAAAAAGGCTAAAGTTAAAGAAAAAATTAAAGATATGGCTGAAAAGCTGATTAAAGTTGCCGCCGAACGTGAGCTCAAAACAACAGATTGTTTTATGCCGCCGCAAGGACTTTATGATGATTTTTGTGCACGATTTGAATATCACGAGACCGATGATCAGATGAAAGCGATTGTTGATGTTTTAAAAGACTTAAACAGCGGTGTTCCGATGGATAGGCTTGTGTGCGGCGATGTGGGTTTCGGCAAGACAGAAGTTGCGTTGCGTGCAGCGTTTGCTGTTGCATCAAACGGCGCGCAGGTTGCGCTGATTGTGCCGACGACACTTTTGGCACGTCAACACTATTTGAATTTTAAGAAAAGACTGGAAGGCTTTGACATTAAAGTTAAGATGCTTTCACGTTTGACAAGTGCAAAAGAATCGCGGGAAACAATTGAGGGTTTGAAAAACGGTTCGGTTGAAATTGTGATTGGAACGCATGCGCTTTTATCAGACAATGTTAAGTTTTGTAATTTGGGACTTTTGATCATTGATGAAGAGCAACATTTTGGTGTTACGCACAAAGAAAAACTGAAGGCACTAAAATCAGATGTTCACGTTTTAACCTTGAGTGCAACGCCAATTCCGAGGACATTACAGCTTTCATTGACGGGTGTTAAGGACTTGAGCATTATTGCAACACCGCCGGTTGACAGAATGGCAGCAAGAAGTTTTGTGATGCCGTTTGATAAGGTGATGATTAAGGAAGCTGTTTTGCGTGAAAAATATCGCGGCGGTCAGACATTTTTTGTTTGTCCGAGAGTTTCGGATATTGCAGGTGTCGAAAAGATGCTCAAGGAGTTGTTGCCGGAAGTTAAAATCGCAGTTGCACACGGGCAGATGAAAGTCAAAGATTTGGAAGATGTGATGGAAGATTTTTCAAATCTGAAATATGATATTTTGCTTTCAACGACGATTATTGAATCAGGTATTGATATGCCAAGCGTGAATACGATGATTGTTTATCGCGCGGAT
>OMQZ01000216.1 GCA_900313355.1 uncultured Rhodospirillaceae bacterium | reverse complement strand
TCTATAATCAGGATTATTGCGGTTGCAAACCTCGTGTTGAATAAACCGTTAAAAACTCTTGAATATGAACCTGTCTTCTGATTTAATAGGCTTAATTTAATCCCTTATGAAAGGCAAAAATATGTTATTCTCAGTTGTTTTATTGTGTTCGTTGATGCTGATAAAATCAGCTCTTGCTAATCCGGCTTGTGCGGTTTGCACAATTGCAGTCGGGGCTTCGCTTGAAATTGCACGCCGTTTGGGTGTTGATGACAGCGTGGTCGGTGTTTGGGCCGGTGCATTTTTGGTTTTGCTCGGCTTTTGGACAATCAAATGGTTTGATAAAAAAGGCTGGAACTTTAAATATCGTGACCCGATTATTTTGATTTTATCGGTTGCGATGATTGGCTTTATGTATCTTGGAAAGCTTACTTATCATTCTGAAGTGGTCGGTTTTATCTTTTATCTTGACCCCTTCCTCTTTAGTGTGATTGTCGGCGCAATCGTGCTTATTTTATCTTCAAGTTTTTATCAATGGATGAAGGCTAAGAACGGCGGACACGCCCACTTCCCGTTTGAAAAAGTTGTTGTGCCTGTGGCATCTCTTGCCTTAACAAGTGCCTATTTTTACTATTATCCGATTTGCCAAAAAGCTTCGGAGTTATATCCCTTTTAATTTAAAAGCCCCGAAAATTCGGGGCTTTTTCCTATTCTTTCAAGCACAAAATGTAATACTTGCCATCTTTGACCTCAACACCGTGTGTGTCGTGTGAAAATTCAGGAAAAGATTCATCAAATGCCTCTAGGGCTTTGAGATAGTGTAAAAATATTCCGTCTGCCTCGCCTGCTTTTTCGCCCGGCATCAAAAGCGGAATTCCTGGTGGATACGGAACGACACCGGTCGCAACCGTCCTGCCTGCCATCTCGTCTAAACTTAAACTCTCGACTTCGTTTCGAACAAGTTTTTCATAGGCCTCAAGCGGTGTCATCACCGGCTCCGGCAATTCAGAAAACGCTTGTGCCAACGCTTTTGTGGTGCTGAGCTCTTTCATTTTTGCAAACATCGCGTTGCTCAAGTCTTTTAAGCCCATATTTTCATATCTTTTCGGGTCAGCATCATAAACTTTCGGCAACGTCAATTTAATTGAAACATTATGGTCATAGGCTTTTTTGAACTCAAATAGCGCATTTAAGAGCGTTCCCCATTTGCCTTTGGTTACCCCTATTGAAAACAAGAAAAGACATGTAAAATCAGTTGTTTTTTCGACAACTATGCCTTTGCTGTCAAGATAGGCTGTAAGTAGCGTGGCAGGAATACCAAAATCTGCCAAAGAACTGTCAGGCATCACCCCGGGGGTCGTGACCGAAACTTTAATTGGGTCTAACATGGCATAACCCTCTTCAATGTCGCCAAAGCCATGCCAAGAATCCCCCTTATGGAGCACCCAACAATCGGCATTTGTTGCCAAGAGTTCATCATCTGCCTCAAAAAACAACACTTTTTCACCTGTTTTAGGGTCTGTTACCTTTTCCGGCTGCCAAACATTAAAGAACCATGTGCCGGCTTTTTTCATTTCATCATTAATGCGTGCAACCGTCTTTCTGAAATAAATCGCTTCTTTGATGGCGTTTGTTGTCAAATCCTTGCCATGTGCGTCCATCATTGCCGTTGAAACATCATTTGAAGCAATAATCGGATAAAATGGTGAAGTTGAAGCGTGCATCATATAGCTCTCATTAAAGCGCTCGTGTGAAATGGCATTTTTGCCGTCTAAAATGTGAATCATTGAAGCCTGCGAAAATGCCGCCAAAAGCTTGTGTGTTGATTGTGTCGCAAAAATCGTCGGCTCATTTTGACCATATTTTGCCACATCATAGGTCATGGCATATCTGTCATGATAAATCGGGTTAAAATGCGCATAACCATACCATGCTTCATCAAAATGAATTCGTGAAACGCTTTCTTTTAAAAGATCTTTAACCCATGTTGTTTGGTAACAAAGACCGTCATAAGTCGAGTTTGTGATGATGGCGTGCTTTGGCGCGTGATTGATGTTGTCATTGATAAGCGGATTGCTTTTAATCGCTTCTTTAACAGCGCTTGATGTCAGTTTTTCCGGCAAAATCGGCCCAATGATACCATATTGATTGCGTGTCGGCACCAAATATGTCGGGACAGCGCCCGTTAAGGTCATTGCGTGTTCAACCGATTTATGGCAGTTTCTGTCACAAAGACAGATATCATCCCTCGTCAAGCTTGCCATCAAAACAATACGGTTTGAGGTTGATGTGCCATTTGTTACATGATAGCTTCGTGTGGCGTTAAAAACTTCGGCCATATATTTTTCACTCTCACCTATTGGCCCTGAGTGGTCGAGCATAGAGCCAAGTTCACCAACAGAAATAGACAAATCCGAACGAAAGATTTGTTCTCCGAAAAAATTGAAAAAATCCCTTCCCGCTGCGGTTTTCAAAAATGCTGTTCCGCCCGTGTGCCCAGGTGTGTGCCACGAATATTCATGCACTTTGGCAAATTTTGCAAGCGCCTTGAACATCGGTGGCAAAATAGATTTTCGATAACGCCTGATGGCAGACTGCACCCTTCCGCTGATAAAGTCAAGTGTGTCTTCCAAAAGCCAAATAAAATCACTGACTTTTTCTAAAATGTGCGTCGGAACGTCGGAAGCAAAGTTTTTGCTCGACATCAAAAAAATCGGCACGCGTTTGTTGATTTTTCTGATATCTTCCACAACATCATACGTGTTTTGACAACGACTGCATTCAAATCCGAGCATCACAGCCTGAATGGACGGATCAGAATTAAAAATTGCCTTTGTATCTTCCAGATGCTCGGCCACAATCACTTTTGCACCCTCAATTTCCAAATCTTCTTTTAAGATACGCACGGCTCTCGCAGGCGCCGTGTCGGCATGCAGATTGTCATAGCTTAATAATATTTTTACCTCAAACGGATTTTTAACATCAATCATATTTTTCTCCTTTCTTTTATCCTAATGTGTCTGAATGTTCAACAGCCGGAAAATGGCCTTTGATATGCGGTTTTAAGTCGTGTTCGTCCTTAAATGAAATCCAAAACGTTAAAACAAGCGCTGCAATGGTCACAAAAAGCGTTAAATGGCGCACATAGGCCGGCACAACACACGTGATTTTTTCGTTTTTGCCTTGCATTTCAAGCTGGCGATTTTCAGAAAGTTCATACAAAATCACCGTGAAAATCACAAACATCAATGCCCAACGCGTTTGTGCAGGATCTGAACCAATCATAGCGGCCATCGAATAAAACGCCGCGATCAAACCCACAATGGTATAAAAAACACCTTGTTTGGCGCTCATCTTTTCGCGCCCGATAATCTTGATGGCAACAGCCGAATAAATATACGGCAAAAGCGTCATAATCACGGCAATTGAGGCAATTTTGCCAAACTGCTCGGAAGCTGTCGGGCTCATTGTGCCCAAAACCTGCGCCGTCATAATGCAGGCAACAATTGCCAACCCAGTCGCAGGCACACCTTTTTTTGTTTCGCAAGCAAACATTTTGCCAAACAAACCGTCATTTGCCGCAGCTTGTGCTGTTTGACCGACAAGAAGCGTCCAGCCGCCGAGCGAGCCTAAACAGCCGATTGCCGCACAAATGGCGACCACATCACCTGCCGTTTGCCCCAAAGCGATTGAAACAGCCTGCGAAAAAGGCGCAGATGATGAAATAAGCTCTTTATTTGGGATAATCCCCATAATCACACTTGAGCTTAAAATGTAGCATACGGCGGCAATAATCACCCCCGTCACCGTTGCAATCGGCACATT
>OMQZ01000218.1 GCA_900313355.1 uncultured Rhodospirillaceae bacterium | reverse complement strand
TGCGCCGGTGCGTATTATGCTTGTTCAAAGGTTGAATTTGAAACAGATGTAAAGCCTCTTTCGATTGTTCGTGAACACGAACTTTTGGATTTGGTGGATGCTTCTGCCGTGGGCACGCTTCATAAAGAACTTGATATCAAACCATATATGAAAAATGAGGCTTCAGGTGCAACGATCAGGCTTGAGTGGACGGAAGATCATGAAGTTCATTACGCACATTATCACGGCGGACCAAAGTTTGTTTCCGATAATCAAGAATTTGAGGTTTTAGCACGTTATGTTGATCTTGAATCAGCACCGGCGGCGATTATCACACAAACGTTCGGAAAAGGGCGCGTGGTTTTATCGGGTGTGCATTTTGAAGACAGAGGACAAGATTTAGAAAAAGCACTGCATGCCTTCAGATTAGATTTGAAAGATGCAAGCCGTATTGCTGACATTTTAAAGAAAAATGAGGCTTCTCGTAAAATGTTGTTTAATAAAGTCATGTCTTCCTTTCTAAAATAAATTTTTTTGATATAATGACTGCAGATTTTAAATTGGAGTAATAAGCAATGGGACGTATAAAAACTTTTATTTTAATGCTCGGTTTAATGCTTATCTTTATGTGGGTAGGCGATATTATCGGCGGTGAAACAGGCAAAAAAGCGGCGTTTTGGGCAGCACTTGCCATGAATTTTGTGAGCTATTTTTTCAGCGACAAGATGGTTTTGAAACAATATAAGGCTCAAGAAGTGAGCGAAAATCGTGCGCCGGAGCTTTACGGAATTGTCCGTTCTCTTGCCGACAAAGCAGGGCTTCCGATGCCGAAGGTTTATGTTATTGACGAGAAAGTTCCGAATGCGTTTGCAACGGGACGCAATCCGAGTCATGCGGCCGTTGCGGCAACGAGCGGGCTTTTGGAGTTGATGAACAAGGAAGAAATAACTGGCGTTTTAGCACACGAAATGAGCCATGTTAAACACTATGATATTTTAACGTCATCTATTGCGGCGGTTTTTGCCGGCGCTATAAGCATGCTCGGTAATCTTGCACGAGGAACGACCACCACACGCCCGAATACGCGTAAAGGCGGTTTATCTGCGATTGTAGGGGTTGTCTTGATGCCGATTGCGGCAACCATCATCCGTTTTGCAATTTCGCGTACACGTGAATTTGCGGCCGATGCAGGCGCAGCACAATTGACAGGGCATCCTCAATGGCTTATTTCCGCATTGTCAAAATTGGAGGCTTATTCGAAACAGGCACAGATGAAAAATGTGACGAAGTCAACGGCACATATGTTTATCATCAGCCCGCTTTCGGGAAAGAGTTTGTCCGCACTGTTTTCAACGCATCCGTCCACAGAAGACAGAATTGAGCGTTTGGAAAGTATGACACGTGAACTTTAATTTACGAAAAAAAATTCGACGTTATAAAAAGCAGATTATACTTATATTTCTGGTTTTGCTGTTTTTGTTTCCGGCATATTTTAAACGTGCGGTATATCCTTATTTATACGGAAAGAAATATGAAGGTCAGCTTGAAATTTCACAGCGTGATTTTTTTGAAGATGTGAAAGGAAATCCGTTTTATTTCAGCCGCGGAAAATATACATACGTTCTTGAGCCGAAAACAAGATATGCCGCGACGGGCAGGGTTGGTATTTTAGACCATTATGACACTCTGTGGAACAGATTTTTCAGAGGGCAATTTCAGGGAAAATATATCAATCTTGTGCCGAGAGATATTTTTTTGGTTATCGGGCAGATGGCACAAAATGAAGTGTTCAAAAAATTTAAGTTTGAGCATGAAGAACGGTTAGGGCGCGTGCTTTGCAAAGGCGTTAAATATCGAACATCATTTATGTCTGCTTATAAGAACGAGGAAGAAGCCGAAAGAAGCCAAGCGAATTTCAGGGAATGTCATCAATATATTAAGCAGGAAGAACAGAATAACTATCATCCCATTCCGGCGACGGAGAGAATAAATAAGGCATTGTCTATGCTTTTACCGGGTGATCTTGTTCATTTGGAAGGTATTTTGGTTGATGTGCCGCAAATGAGATTAAATACAGGCACAAGAAAAGAGCAATATCATGAAAACATGATTGTCAACGGAATGGCTCCCGGTATGTGCTTTATTTTATATACCACAAAAGTAATCTTCAACGGCAGAGTTTATGAATAAAAAAAGTCCCGAAATTATCGGGACTTTTTTTTACACTTCAATCATTTCAGCCATTTGTTTACGTTTAAAGGCTGAGCGGGTGATCAGTTTTTGAACGCGTTCAACAGTTGCTCTGTCAAATCCTTTTGAAACTGTTTGTTCGATTGTTTGTTTGTTATCATAAAGTTCTTTTAAAATCGGGTCTAAAACAGCATATGGGGGGAGAGAGTTTTCGTCTTTTTGACCTTCGGCTAATTC
>OMQZ01000219.1 GCA_900313355.1 uncultured Rhodospirillaceae bacterium | reverse complement strand
AAAAAATATCTTTCCTTAGAGTGTACTCTAAAAGCAATGTTATGCAAATAAAGCTGATAGGAGAATAGTCATGAAATTATTCAATTTAATTCTTTTAACATTTATGTTGACGGGAACGAATGCAATGGCAATAACAGTCAATATTTATTACACCGGCGAAAACGGCAATGCGCGCAAATTTGCCGAAGAAATGGAGCAGAGCGGAACGGTTGCGCTTATTCGCGCCGAAGAGGGAAACAAAAGGTATGAATATTTTTATTCAAAAGATGATCCCGAAACCGTCCTTTTAATCGACAGTTGGGAAAATCAAGAGGCGATAGACAAGCACCACGCATCGCCGATGATGGAAACAATCACGGAGCTTCGCAACAAATATGACCTTCATATGAAAGTTGAGCGTTATATTGAAGACGAGGCGGGCATTCCGAATCAAGATAAAAATTTTATCAGGGAATAGGGGCGAAACAATGCAATATTTTTATCATGATCATGGTTCAAAAGATTTGATTGTGTTTTTTTCGGGTTGGGGGTGTGACGAGAACCAGTTCACAAACTTGCACGATCAAAAAGATGTTTTGATTTTGTATGATTACCAAGATTTGAAATTAGATTTTGATTTTATGAAATATCAAAATGTTTATGTGATTGCGTATTCTGCGGGTGTTTTTATCGCCTCGATTATGGCAAACTCTATCCCTAACGTGCGCTTAAAAGTGGCTGTTTGCGGCAATCCGTATTTGTTTGACGAGACTTTGGGCGTTGATAAAAAAACGGTCGGGGTTTTTAAGAACATAACGCTTGGTAATTATTTGGAATTCAGAAGAAAATATATGGTTTATTCAGAAGAGGAATATGAAAAGTATAATGAGCTTCAGTCTTTGCGCACGATTGAAAGTTGCGCTGATGAGCTCAAAGCTTTGCAAGAAATGTATAAAAAGCAAAAAGACAATATTGATCCGAATTTTGATAAAGCGATTGTCGCAGAAAACGATTTGATCTTCAAGCTTGAGAGCCAAAAAGATTTTTATAAAGAAAAATTGACGGTCATCAAAAATGCAAAACACCATATTTTCTTTAAATTCAAAGGGTTTGAAGATTTGATTTGAGTGATAAACGATATGACTGAAAAGCCCCGCATATTTTGCGGGGCTTTTTGCATGGGCGGGGAGGAGATTCATGTTGACAACTTGCGCTTAAGCTTTATTTTCGATAAATTAGGTGTAGAATCGGTGATGTAAGGAGAGCTATATGAAATTTGAGCGATTTTCAGAAAGATGTGGTTATGTAAAAGTAGATGATGCATTACAAATTGAACGGATGAGTGATGGATTAAAAAATTTACTTTGGAATTATATCTGTGAGTTTTTAAGAGAAGAAGATAATATGCTCCGTCCCTCTCTTAGCTTTATGAAGTGTGTATTTGAATATTGGTGGAAAGAACCATTTGATGCTATTCCTCAAGATTATTATAAGAGAAGGCTATTCTTTAAAAAAAAGTATGAGAGTTTTAACTGGAATGAAGTATATGATACATTAGATTTTATTTGTTTCTATTGTAAACGGAATGAATATTTTAGATTACTAGATAAATTTACAAATAATATTAATTGTGTTTTGGAACGAGAGCGGAGTGGTTATCGATTGATAGCTGGCTTGGTTAGTCCGATTACTGATAAAAATGAAATTTCAGGTATAAAAGAGGCGATAGAAGAAAATTTATTGGATACGGCAAAAACTCATATTCAGAAGGCACTTGATATGCTTGCAGATAGGGAAAATCCTGATTATCGAAATTCCATTAAAGAAAGTATTTCAGCAGTTGAAGCTGTTTGTCGCTATATTACAAAAGCGAGCACTTTAGATAGAGCTCTTCCAAAACTAAAAAATAAAGGGATTATTATTCCGGATATGCTGTGTAATGGAATGGAAAAGCTGTATTATTTTACTAATGGTGAAGCAGGGATACGTCATGCGCTTATGGATGAAAACATAGGTATTGATTTTGAAGAAGCTAAATATATGCTTGTCGTATGTTCAGCTTTTATAAATTATTTAAAAGAAAAATTGGTAAAATTAAATAGTGAGGAATAAGTAAAATGAGTAAGTGCAATATTTTAAAACCGATATCTCAAATGGAGCAGATTGCTTATGCTACTGTATTAATCAAAACTCAAGATAAATTAGGAAGTGAGCTTAATGTAGGTACGGGATTTTTGTTGCAGAAAAATTTAGAAGATAATATCACCATTCCTCTTTTGATTACAAATAAGCATGTCGTTGCGTCTGTATCTCAAATTGGAGATATAGGTATACTCGGATTTAGGTTGTCAAATTCAAAACAAGAACCATCAAAAATATTTACACATATAAGAATTGAGAAATTTTCATGTCATTTTATACCACATCCAAATCCAGAGGTTGATTTGTGTGCAATAAATTTGGATCCATGGATCGCCGAATACTCAAATAATAAAACTCCAATATTTGTGCGCTGTATTCCAACATCTTTAATCCCTAGTGATGAAGATCTTGAAGCTTTAGATTATATGGAAGAAATTTTTATGGTTGGATATCCTCGAGGGTTAAGTGATAATGTAAATGGCTATCCAATTTTTAGAAAGGGAACCACAGCATCTCATCCGTATATTGATTTTCAAGGTAAAAGAGAATTTTTGGCAGATATAACAAATGTCGGAGGTTCTTCTGGGTCTCCAGTTTTTTTAAGAAAAGCGAATTTTTTAGATAAAGAGAATAATACTAAGTTGGGTTTTGGCGTTTTTTATTTTATGGGTATATCATTTTCAACAGAGCTTGTAAATGCATTTGTAACTAACAAACAGAGTGGAACAATTGAGTCAACAAATGAAATTCAAACAACAATGAATCTTGCTCATATAATAAAATCTAGTGAATTATTTCAACTTTTGGATTTATTCCAGCCGGTTGTCAAAACCATGAAAAGATAAAAAGGGAGAATAAACTTTCCTAAAGGGGGGATATAGAAATTTTATATAGGCATGTTTTATGATTTAAGCACAGATTTTTTT